>NZ_LGDO01000296.1:0-748 GCF_001279805.1 Streptomyces sp. XY431 | reverse complement strand
GGGGGGGGGCGGGGGGGGGGGCGGGGGCGGCACGGCCGGCTTCGGGGTGGCCGCCGCCGGGGGGGGGGTGGGGGGGGGGCGGCCCGGACTGGGCTGGACGCTGTCCGGGCCGGGCTCGCCGGTGACGTCCGGCAGCGGCGGCTCGGGCTCCGGCGACTGCTCCGGCTCGGGCGCGGCGGCGCTCGGCGCGGCCGGCAGCGGCAGGAACGGCGCGTCGACCGAGGGGCCGCCGAGCACAGTGCTGGTCAGCAGCGCCAGGTAGCCGGCGGCGGGGACTGCGAGCAGCAGTCCCAACCGCCGGACCCGGCGCTGTCGGCGGCCGGAGGAGTCCACGAACACCGGGGCGGTGGTGGTCTCGGCGGCCTGCCGGGAAAGGGAGGCGGCCGGGGAACCGGGCAGCGGATCCCCGACCGCCGGCTCGTGGTCGTGCAGTGAGACGGTCACGGTCGGTCCAGGTGTGGGCTGGTCGAGCGGGGTGCCGACCCGCCCTGACTGCGGGCGGGCGGGCCGGCGGGGTCCCCGGTTCGTCCTGACTGCGGGCGGACGGACCGGAGGGGGTTCGGCCCGGCCGGACCGGCGGCGCGTCCGGGGGGTGCGCCTGCCGGTCCGGTCGGGACCGGCCGGGTGGACGGCGGGCACGGGGGGGCCGACCGGCCACCCGGAGTCCTCGGGTGGAGCGGGGTACTGCGGGTGGAGCGGGGTACTGCGGGTAGTGCGGTGGTGCGGGGTGGAGCGGGGTACTGCGGGG
>NZ_LGDO01000295.1:0-754 GCF_001279805.1 Streptomyces sp. XY431 | reverse complement strand
GCGAGCGCCTTGCCGCCCTCGCCCTCGTCCTTGACGACCGTGCCCGCGGTACGCGCCGGACGCGCCGTCACCGACTCCACCGCCGTCCACGAACCCGCCAGACCGACCTCGCCCGCCTCGACACCCAGGTCGTCCAGGTCCAGGGACTCCACCGGCTTCTTCTTCGCCGCCATGATCCCCTTGAACGACGGGTAGCGCGCCTCGCCCGACTGGTCCGTCACCGACACCACCGCCGGCAGCGCCGCCTCCACCAGCTCCGTCGCCGAGTCACCGTCCCGACGGCCCTTCACCACGCCGCCCTCGACCGACACCTCCGACAGCAGCGTCAGCTGCGCAACACCCAGCCGCTCCGCCAGCAGCGCCGGCAGCACACCCATCGTGCCGTCCGTCGACGCCATACCACCGATCACCAGATCGAACCCGGTCCGCTCCAGCGCCTTCGCCAGCACCGCCGACGTCCCGATCACGTCCGAACCGTGGATGTCCTCGTCATTGACGTGCACCGCCTTGTCCGCACCCATCGACAACGCCTTGCGCAGCGCGTCCTTCGCATCGTCCGGACCCACCGTCAGCACGGTCACCTCGGCACCCTCGTTCGCCTCCGCGATCCGCAGCGCCTGCTCCACCCCGTACTCGTCCAGCTCCGACAGAAGGCCGTCCACGCCCTCCCGGTCGGTGGTGTGGTCGTCCGCGAAACGACGGTCACCCGTCGCGTCCGGCACGTACTTCACACAGACAACGATCCTCAAGCTCA
>NZ_LGDO01000294.1:0-755 GCF_001279805.1 Streptomyces sp. XY431 | reverse complement strand
GTCAGCTGGTGCGGCCCTTGGCGTCGAAGCGGCGCATGCGGTCCAGGACGGTGTCGGCGGTGGGGTGGGTCAGTTCGTCGACGATGCGGCCGTCGGCGAGGAAGACGACGCGGTCGGCGTAGGCGGCGGCGACGGGGTCGTGGGTGACCATGACGACGGTCTGGCCGAGTTCGCGGACGGAGTTGCGCAGGAAGGAGAGGATCTCGGCGCCGGAGCGGGAGTCGAGGTTGCCGGTGGGTTCGTCGGCGAAGACGATGTCGGGCTTGCTCGCGAGGGCGCGGGCGCAGGCGACGCGTTGCTGCTGGCCGCCGGAGAGCTGGCTGGGGCGGTGGGAGAGGCGGCCGGAGAGGCCGACGGTCTCGACGACGCGGTCGAGCCACTGCTTGTCGGCCCTGCGGCCGGCGATGTCCATGGGGAGGGTGATGTTCTCGAGGGCGGTGAGGGTGGGGAGGAGGTTGAAAGCCTGGAAGACGAAGCCGATGTGGTCGCGGCGGAGCTGGGTGAGCTGCTTGTCCTTGAGGCCGACGAGTTCGGTGTCGCCGATGGTGGAGGAGCCGGAGCTGACGGTGTCGAGGCCGGCCATGCAGTGCATGAGGGTGGACTTGCCGGAGCCGGAGGGGCCCATGATCGCGGTGAACTCGCCCTGGGGGAAGGTGACGCTGACGTTGTCGAGGGCGACCACGCGGGTCTCGCCCTCCCCGTAGACCTTGTTCAGGCCGGTGGCGCGGGCGGCCGCCCGGCCGGTACGGACGGCG
>NZ_LGDO01000293.1:0-765 GCF_001279805.1 Streptomyces sp. XY431 | reverse complement strand
GGACTTCGATCTCTTCCGGATCTCCGAGGAGCACGGGATGCTCCGTGAGGCGGTGCGTTCGCTGGCGGAGGCGAAGATCGCTCCGTTCGCGGCGGAGGTGGACGAGCAGGGGCGGTTCCCGCAGGAGGCGTTGGACGCGTTGCAGGGCAGTGACCTGCATGCGGTGCATGTGCCGGAGGAGTTCGGGGGTGCGGGGGCGGACGCGCTGGCGACGGTGATCGTGATCGAGGAGGTGGCGCGGGTGTGCGCCTCGTCCTCGTTGATCCCGGCGGTGAACAAGCTGGGTTCGCTGCCGGTGCAGTTGTCGGGTTCGGAGGAGTTGAAGGCGAAGTACCTGGGGGCGCTGGCGCGGGGCGAGGGGATGTTCTCGTACTGCCTGTCGGAGCCGGAGGCGGGTTCGGACGCGGCGGGGATGAGGACGCGTGCGGTGCGGGACGGGGACTTCTGGGTGCTGAACGGGGTGAAGCGCTGGATCACCAATGCGGGGGTGTCGGAGTTCTACACGGTGATGGCGGTGACGGACCCGGAGAAGCGCTCGAAGGGGATCTCGGCGTTCGTGGTGGAGAAGGGCGACGCGGGGGTGTCGTTCGGTGCGCCGGAGCGCAAGTTGGGGATCAAGGGGTCGCCGACGCGTGAGGTGTACTTCGACAATGTGCGGATCCCGGCGGACCGGATGATCGGTGCGGAGGGGACGGGGTTCGCGACGGCGATGCGGACGCTGGACCACACGCGGGTGACGATCGCGGCGCAGGCGTTGGGGATCGC
>NZ_LGDO01000292.1:0-791 GCF_001279805.1 Streptomyces sp. XY431 | reverse complement strand
ACGCCGTCCTTGACCTCGACCTGGAGCGGGCCGAGGGGGTAGAGGCCGTCGCCCATGCCGGCGGCGCCCATGGCGTCGGTGATGAGGGCGACCCGGGAGGCGCCGGCGGTGCCGTAGGCGAGGTCGAGCACGGAGGGGTGGAGGTGGACGCCGTCGTTGATGAGTTCGACGGTGACCCGCTCGTCCTCCAGCAGGGCCACGATCGGGCCGGGGGCGCGGTGGGCGATGCCGGGCATGGCGTTGAACAGGTGGGTGGCGACGGTGGCGCCGGCGCCGATCGCCTCCAGGGTCCTGGTGTAGTCGGAGTCGGTGTGGCCGACGGCGGCGATGACGCCGAGGTCGGCGAGCATCCGGACCGAGTCGAGGCCGCCGGGCAGTTCGGGGGCGAGGGTGACCATTCTCGCGTGGCCGCGGGCGGCGTCGACGAGCTTGCGGACCAGGGCCGGGTCGGGGTCGCGCAGCAGGTCGGGGCGGTGGGCGCCGCAGCGGTTGCGGGAGATGAAGGGGCCCTCGAAGTGGACGCCGGCCAGGACGCCGTCCTCGGCGAGTTCGGACAGGACGGCGGCCTGGCGGGCCAGGTCGTCGATCTCGCCGGTGACGGTGGAGGCGACCGTGGTGGTGGTGCCGTGCTCGAGGTGGGTGCGGGCGGCGCGCAGGGCCTCCTCGGCGATGCCGGAGGCGTAGGAGGCGCCGCCGCCGCCGTGGACGTGCAGGTCGACGAAGCCGGGCACGACGGTGTACCCGGTCAGGTCGAGGTCGCCGGGCGTGGCGGTACCGCCGAGGCCGGCGAT
>NZ_LGDO01000291.1:0-57081 GCF_001279805.1 Streptomyces sp. XY431 | reverse complement strand
GTCGGCGCCGGCGGGGCCGGTCGCCTCGGGGGACGGGGGGTGGGGGCTCTGGGGGGCGTCGGCCTCGGTGGCGGCGGCCTCGGCGGTGGCGGGCTCGGTCGCGGCGGCCTCGGCGGTGGCGGGCTCGGTCGCGGCGGCCTCGGCGATGTCGGCCTCGGTCGCGGCGGCCTCGGCGATGTCGGCCTCCGCCTCCGCCTCCGCCTCCGCGACTGCGGCGCGGCCGGAGCCGGTGCCGTGCTGGAGCGCCTGCCAGCGGGCGGCCGCCTGCTCGGGCGTCCGCACCGGGCGGACGGCGCCGGGCGCGGGTGCCGCGGCACCGTCGGCGGGCGAGGGCTGCGCGGGCACCGGCCGACGCCGGCGGCGGCTGGGCAGTCCGGTGCCGTCGTCCGGCGCGGCGGGCTCGTCCGGCACCGCCCGCACCGGCGGGACGGCGTGCACCGACGGTCCGTCGAACGGGCGCGGCGGGTCCGACGGGCCCGGCAGGTCCGGCACCGGGGGGACGACATGGATCGCCGGGACACCCTCGCGGGCGCGTCCGCCCGCGGTGGGAGCCGGACCGGCCGGACCGGCGCCGGACCGCAGCGGCAGCGGGGTGAGCACCGACAGCGGCTGCTCCTCGTCCACCACCGTCAGCAGCCCGGCCGGGATCCGGACCAGGGCGCGCATCCCCCCGTACGGGGAGGGCTCGACGTGGCAGGAGAAGCCGTACTGCCGGGCCAGCTTGCCGACCACCGCGAACCCGGTCCGCGGCGGGTTGCCCAGCTCGGTGAGCAGCACGTCGGACGGGCCTGCCAGCAGTCGGCGGGCCCGGCGGAGCTGGTCCTCCTCCATCCCGATGCCGCTGTCGTCGACGATCACCAGCGCGCCCCGGCCGCCCTGCTGGAGGGTGACCGGGACGTCCGTCTCGGGGTGCGAGTAGGCGGTGGCGTTGGCGAGCAGTTCGGCGACCGCGATGGCCACCGGCTCGGCGGCCCGGGCCACCACGGCCAGCCGGCCCTCGCGCAGGTGGTTGGCCACCTTGATGCGGGCGTAGCCGGGCACCCGGGAGAGCGCGCCGACCACCACCTCGGCGAGCGGCGAGTCGGTGCGGGCCAGGCCCGGCCAGGCCTCGCAGAGCACGGCGACGGTCTGGATCCGGCGCAGCGCGACCTCGTTGCGGAAGTCGACCTCCAGCAGCCGGGGGTCGTCGTTGTCGTCCTGGAGCTGCTGGACCAGGCTCTGGATCTGGTAGAGCAGGGTCTGGATCTTGGAGGTGGCACCGCGCATCGCGGAGCGGGCGGCGGCGTCGACGCGCTCCCGCTCCTCGGTGACGGCGGCGGAGGCCGCGTCCAGGACGGCCTGCAGGGCCTGCACGGCGGCCGGGCCGACGGCGGCGGCGTCGAGCGGCCGGGCGATCGGCGCGTTGGGGTGGCTCAGCCGCAGGGCGGCGGCGGCCACCCGCTCGGTGGCGAGGTGGCCGATCTCCGCCAGCAGGGCGGCGACGCCGGCCTCGGCCGCCGCGGCGCGCTGCTCGGCGGCCTCGGCCCGGTGGTCGGCCTCGGCCGTGCGCTGTCCGGCCTCGGCGGCCCGGTTCTCCGCCCGGTGGGCGCGGTCCTCGGCGGCCAGCGCGCGGTCGGCCGCGCCGCTGGCCTCGACGGCCGCCTGCCGTGCCTCGGCCGCGGCCTCGCGGGCCTGCTGCTCGGCCCGGGCGGTCTGCCCCTCGGCGGCGCGGGCGCGTTCGGCGGCCAGGCCCGAGGCGGCCTCGGCGGCGTCGGCCCGGGCCACCGCGCGCGAGCGACCGCGCGCCAGGAGCGCGGCGGCCACGAGCGCGGCGAGCGCGATCAGCGCCAGGGCCGGTACCAGGAACTGCGTCATCGACGTCCTCGGAGTTTCCTTGTACGAAGAACGGGCTCGGTCGGGTTGCCGCCGGCCGGCTGCCGCGGGCCGGGGCTCAGGTGCCGTGGGTCAGGTGTCGTGGGTCAGGTGTCGTGGGTCGGGGCTCAGGCCGTGGTCGGGGCTCAGGCCGTGGCGGGGCTGTCCGCGCGCGGGCGGGGCGCCCGGCGGTCGGCGTCCTCGTCGATCTCACGGGCCACCAGCGCCACCTGGTTCATCGCTTCCAGGATGTTCGGCACCTCGTTGCCGTCCAGGTGCCGGTACTCGGCGGCGACGGTGAGCACCAGCCGCTCGGGCAGGCCGAGTTCGGGGTACCGCTGCTCGGCGATGATCCGGCGGGCCGCGTCCAGCGCGGTGAGCCCGGCGGTGTGCAGGGCGTGGGTGCGCTCGCGGACGTGACCGAGGTAGGCGATGTGCTCGTGGACGCCCGGGCGGTCGAGCACCGGTCCGTGGCCGGGCACGATGATCCGGGCGCCGGTGGCCAGGATCCGCTCGCAGGCGGCGATGACGTTCTCCAGCGGACCGGCCCAGTGCGAGGGGTGGTCGCCGGGCTGGGCGGCGGTCGAGCCGAAGATCACGTCACCGGTGAACACCGCGCGCTGGTGCGGGAGGTGGACGATGAGGTCGCCGCCGGTGTGGGCGGCGGGCAGGCCGGTGATCTGCACCGGGTACTCCCCCACCCGCAGTTCCAGTTCGCCCCGGAAGACGGTGTCCGGGTGGACGGGATCGGTCCCGGACCAGTCGAACTGCCCGAAGTGGCGCCGGAGGTAGTCGCCGAGCGGCGAGTCCGGGTCGCTCCCGGTGACCAGCGCGTGGGTCTGCTGGGGCGTCGGCTCCCAGTGGATGTGCTCCAGCGCCTCGCGGGTGGCGATCACCTCGGCGTCCGGCAGCACGCCCGCGCCCCAGAGGTGGTCGCCGTTGGCGTGGGTGACGACGATCCGGTCGACGTCCACGCCGTCGGCCAGCCGCTTGCGGCTCTCGGCGAGGAACTCGGCGGCCAGCGAGGGGTCGTAGGGGGTGTCGATCCACAACGCGGTCCGTTGCCCGGCGAGCAGTCCGCAGTTGGCCAGTCCCCAGCCCCGCTTCGGCGGGAGCCAGACGTACAGGTCCTCGGCAATCGCGCTCACGTTCGCACGGTTGATCGTCATGGGCGCGATTATGCCGATGATGTGACAGCGGTGGAGCGAAACCCTGGCGTTTTCGGCCATTCCCCGACCCGGACTCTCCCGTCCCGCCCCTTTCCTCCCGGTTCGCCGCCCGCGGCCGTTCCGGGATCCGGTCAGCGCGTGCCCGGGCGGACGGCCGACGCCCGGTCAGCCGGACGGCAGGACGCGGCAGACCTCCACCGTCACGTCCACGGTGTCCAGGCCGATCACCCGGCCCTCGACGGCGACGAATCCCTTCTCCCCCGAGCGGAACAGCACGGCCAGCGGGGACTGCCGCCCGGCCGCCGCGAGCGCCTCCACCGCCATCGCCGAGCCGAAGGCGAAGACCCCGCAGAGCACCACGCAGGGCGCCTGCCGGGAGGTCCGGGTGACGAACACGAAGCCGTGGTCGCGGACGAGTTCGTCGGCCGCGTTGTACTGCGCCTCGAAGGCCATCCCGCCCCAGCGGGCCCGGGCCGCCTGCGGGTGCTCCAGGCTGAAGTCCGGGAAGGCGGTGGCCAGGACGCCCGCCGAGTAGGCGTTCACGCTCGGCCCGCCGACCGAGAAGGTCGGCATCCGCGGGTCCTGCGCGCCCGCGGTGACCAGCTCGATGGTGGCCTTGCGGTTGATCTTCCGCAGCAGGTCGGTGAGTTCGGCGATGGCCCGCGCCTCGGCCATCGGCATGAACAGCACGTTCCGGGGCCCCCGACTGGTGAGCCGGCAGCCGTCCTTGGCGTAGGCGAACTCGCCCACGTCGATACTCGGGGTGACTATCTGCACCCGGCTGTACGGGCCCAGCAGCGCGCGCAGGAAGCCGTAGCGCAGGAAGAGCCGGGTCCGGGCGAGCGACCGTGCCGCGAGAAAGCCGATCACGGCCGGAACGAACCCGACCAGGATCTGGAGCAGGATCTCCATGGCACCCCCGCGATGACTCGGGCACGAACTGTCGGCGCCGATGTGATGCCCCGTAGAGCCCCGGGAACTCCCGAGCCGGGCCGAGACCCGGCGCCCGCGCCCGGCCGCGCACCCGATTCACCCGTCCGGCTCAGTCCGCCGGCCCGGCGAGCGTCACTCTCCGTCGTCCCCGGCCGGGACGGGGTCCGCCCCCGGCCGGGACCGGCCCCCGTCAGCCGTCCAGGCGCTTGATGAACTTCCGCTCGCTCGCGCAGCGTTCGTAGCCCAGCCAGGCGTTGATCGCCAGCATCGGCGCATTGGTCGCGTCGTTCGAGGTGTACGCGTGCCGCAGACCGGCCTCCCGGGCCAGGCGCAGCGACTCCAGCTTGGCGAGCTTGGCCAGCCCCCGGCCGCGGAAGTCCCGGTGGCAGGCGGTGAACGCCGACCAGTACCGGTCCGCGCCGTCCGTGTGGACGGCGGTGAACGCGGCCGGCCGGCCGTCGACCGCGGCCACGACGCTCAGCGCGGCGTCGAAGGCCGGGCGGTGCCACTCGCCCGCCAGCCACTCGTCGTAGTCGGCGGCGTCCATCACGACCTCGCCCGGCTCGTCCCGGATCGCGTCCGCCTCGACCAGGAACACCGGGTGCGGGTCGGCCGCCCAGGCGCCCGCCGGGCGCAGCTCGACGCCGGCCGGCAGCGGCGGGGCCTCCGGCAGCGGACGGGCGAGGTCCCGGGCGCCGAAGTGGGCGATCCGCCCCTCGGCGAAGCCCCGGGCCGCGGCGAAGGCGCGCGGACCGGGCTCCTCGTCCACCCAGCTGTGCAGTTCGACCACGCCGTGCGCGGCGAGGTGCCGCTCGGCGGCGGCCAGCAGCGCGGTGAAGGCGCCGCGCCGCCGGTACTCGGGCAGGACACTGCCGTTGGCGTGGCCGACGCCGGTCGTGGTGGTCCCGGTCACCACCCCGCAGCGGACCGAGCCGACCACCCGGCCGTCCAGCTCCGCGACGAAGGTGCGGTAGTGGCCCTTCGTCTGCTGGGCGTTCAGCCAGACGAACATCTCGGGCGCCTCGACCAGGTGTTCACGCCCGGCCCGGTGGGCGGCCGCCACGGCATCGGCGTCCTCGGGGCGGAAGTCACGAATCCTCAGCGGTGTCATAGCTGCGTCACAGTAGCCACCATCGGTCCGCCTGCGAACCCGTTTTCCACCGCAACCCTCCCCACCAGCGGCGATGCGGGAAATTCGGGCCGAGAACGCGGATTGACTCAACGCCAAGCTCAAGTAATGCTCTGAGATGACCGGCCGAGGCTTGGCAGCCGCACAGTCCGGGGACATGCTCAGCACCACAGCCCGGTGGCCCTGGCGACGAGGCCCGCGCCGACCGACGGCTTTCCACCCAGCCCTCCGAAGGGGGCGCACCGATGACTTCCCCCGCCCTGCGGACCGCTCCGCAGCCGCCCGCAACGACGACGGGCACCACGACCGGCACCACCACTGGCACCGGCACCGGCACCGGCACCGGCACCACCGCAACCGCGCGCCGGCTCGGCGTCGGCCTCGGCTGGCGCAGCGAGATCGACACCGTGGTCGAGCGGCAGCCCGGCCTGGACTGGGTCGAGGTCGTCGCCGAGAACATCTGCGACGGCCACCTCCCCGCATCCCTGCGGATCCTGCTCGACCGGGGCCTCACCGTGGTCCCGCACGGTGTCGGGCTCGGCCTCGGCGGCGCCGACCGGCCCGACCCGGCCCGGCTGGCCAAGCTCGCCGGGACGGCCGCGCTGCTCCGCTCCCCGGTGGTCACCGAGCACCTGGCGTTCGTCCGGGCCGGCGGCCTGGAGGCCGGCCACCTGCTGCCGGTGCCGCGCTCGCGCGACGCCCTGCGGGTGGTCGCCGAGAACGTGCGGATCGCCCAGGACCAGCTGCCGGTGCCGCTGGCACTGGAGAACATCGCCGCCCAGCTGGCCTGGCCGGACGACGAGCTGACCGAGGGGCAGTTCCTGGCCGAGCTGGTCGAGCGGACCGGGGTCCGGCTGCTGATCGACGTCGCCAATCTGCACACCAACCGGGTCAACCTCGGCATCGACCCGGCCGCCGAACTGGACCGGCTGCCGCTGGAGGCGCTCGCCTACGTGCACGTCGCGGGCGGCACCATGGTCGACGGTGTCTGGCACGACACCCACGCCCACCCGGTCACCGAACCGGTGCTGGAGGTGCTGGCCGAACTGTGCGCCAGGGTCGCGCCGCCCGGGGTGCTGCTGGAGCGCGACGCCGCGTTCCCGCCGCCGGCCGAGCTGGCGGCCGAACTCGACGCCGTCCGGCGGGTGCTGGAGGGCGGCCGGTGACCGCCGCCCTCGGCGCGGACACCGCCGTGTCCGGCACCGACACCACGTCCGGCACCGACTCCGCTCCCGGCACCGACACCGCTCCCGCCACCGACACCGCTTCCGCCACCGACGCCGCGCGGGCCCGGCTGGCGGCCCGGCAGACCGAACTGCTCACCGCCCTGGTGGCCGGCGGCCCGGTGCCGCCCGGCTTCGACCCGGCGCAGGTGCGCGCCCAGGCGACCGGCCTGGCCGCCAAGCGACGCGACACCGCCGCCAAGGTGGCCCCGGACCTGCCCCGCCTGCTCGGCGCGCAGTACGGGCCGCTGTTCCTCGCCTACGCCCGCAGCCGTCCGCAGACCGGCGGCTACCGCGCCGACGCCCGGGCCTTCGCCGAATGGGCGCTCACCGAGCGCCCGGAACCGTCCGAGGACCAGCGGCGGGCCCTGGAACGCTGGCTCCACCCGGCGCCCGAGGAACGGTCCGAACGCCGGCCCGGCCCGCTCGCCCGCCTGCGCCACGCCCTGCGGCCCGGCCGGGACGCCTGAGCCCCGCACCCGCGCCCGCACTCGTAACCGCACCACTTCCTCAGCACCCGTGCCCGTCCGCCCCGACGCCGCGCCCACCCGGGCCGCGCGTCCGTCCGGACCGCACGCCGGAACCGCCCCACCACCGCCCCACGACGGCGCCACGCGCGCCCGAACCATGTCTCACCACCCGGGGGAACCACTCATGTGGCACAACACCTACTACCTCGTGCCCGGCGTCCTGCTGGCCGCCACCGCGCTCCTCGCCTGGCAGGCCAAGCAGGCCGCACGGCGCGTCAGCAACCCCAAGGGCCTGCCCGGCCGCGGCATCGCCCTGCTCGAAGCCGCCTTCCTGGCCGGGGGCCCGGGCCGGGTCTTCGACACCGCCCTGGTCCGGATGCACCGGCGCGGCCACATCGTGGTCAGCCGCTCCCGACTGGTCACGCTGACCGCGACCGAGCCCGCCGACGAGGTCGACGGCGCGATCGTCGACGCGATCGGCCCGTCCCGCAGCCGGGACCTCGACTCGCTGCGCGTCGCGGTGATGCGCGCGCCCGCCGTCCAGGCCATCGGCGACGCCCTGGCCGCCCGGGGACTGCTGCGCAACCCGGAGCGGCTGCGCCGGGCCCGGACCGCGCACCGGAGGATCTGGCTCGCCCTGGCGGTCACCGCGGTGTTCGCCGTCGCCGCCCCGCTGCTGGACTCCGACGAGCCCGGCAGCGACCACGCCGCACTCTGGATCCCGCTGCTGCTGCTCGTCCTCGGCCTGGTCTCGCTGCTGGTCACCCGGCCGCCCAAGGGCCGGGTCACCCCGGCCGGGCGCCGCCAGCTCGGGCTGATGGACACCGGCAAGCCCTGGCAGCCGCACCACGGCGCGTTCGTGAGCGGCGCCGACGCCGTCCTGCTCGGCGCCGTCGCGATCGGCGGCCTGGCCCTGCTCGGTGCCGACGGCCTCGGCGACGCGGAACTGCACGAGGCGATGCTCGCCGCGGCGGCCGCCGACCAGTCGGCCCGGGCCGTCGCCGCCTCCACCGGCACCGGCTCCTCGTCCTCCGGCTCCTCCTGCTCGACCGGCCCCACCGCCTGGTGCGGCTCCTCCTCCGACTCCTCGGACTCCTCCGGTTCCTCGGGTTCGGGCTGCGGCAGCTCCTTCAGCTGCTCCTCCGGCTCCTCCGGCTCCAGCTGCTCCTCGGGCTCCTCCGGCTGCGGCTCCTCCTCGGGCTCCAGCTGCGGCGGTGGCTCCAGCTGCGGCGGCGGCGGGGGCTGCGGATCCTGAGCCCCGACCGGAGCCGACGGCCCACCGGACGTCACAGTTCGGTATCGCGCTCCGGGAAGGCGTTCCGCGTGCGGCGCGGCCGGGACTACAACAACCCCATGTGGTTGCTCTTCCTCCTCCCGGCCTGCGTCGCCGCGGTGCTCTCCTGCGTCCGGCTCGTCCGGACGACCGCCACCGCCGACGCGCTGTCCGGTCAGGAGGGCCCCCGGCCGTCCGAGGCGGTCGGGATCGGGCTGTACGAGACGGCGTACCTGGCCGGCGGACCGGACCGGGTGGTCGAACTCGCGCTCGTCCTGATGGCCTCCCGGGGGCGGCTGCACCTCGCCCACACCGGCTGGACCACGGTCGTCGACCCGCGCGGCCGCAGCCGGCTGGAGCGCGCGGTGATCGCCACCGTCGGCCCCGAGGGCCAGTGCCGCACCGACGACCTGCGGCTGGCGATGGCCGCGCACCCCACCGTGCTGGAGATCGGCAGCCGGCTCTCGCTCGCCGGACTGGCCACCCCGGCGACCGTGCGGCGGCACACCGTGCTGGTGGTCCGGCAGGTCCGGCAGGCGCTGCTGCTCTCAGTCGTCCTGCTCGCCGTGGCGCTGGTCGTCGGCGGCCTGGCCGACGGTGACGTGCTGACCCCGCTGGCCTGGTTCTCGCTGCCGCTGGTGCTCACCTCGGGCACCCTGCTGATGGCCCGGGTCGACGTCTACCCGTACACCCGCTGGGCCTCGCCGATCGGCCAGGAGGTGCTCCGCGAGGTCCGCCCGCCGCGCCAGCACGGCCTCACCGACGACGACGAGCGCGAACTGCTCACCGCCGTCGCGATGAACGGCCCCGCCGTCCTCCCCGACGCCCGGCTGCGCGCCGCCCTGCGCCGCCACTGACACGCCGAAGGGCCCCGTCCGGTACGGACGGGGCCCTTCGCGGCCGGGCTCAGACCAGGCCGTTGAGCAGCTCGGCGACCGGCTTGCGGCGGCCGGTGAAGAACGGCACCTCCTCGCGGACGTGCAGCCGGGCCCGGGACGGGCGCAGGTCGCGCATCAGGTCCACGATCCGGTGCAGCTCGTCCGCCTCGAAGGCGAGCAGCCACTCGTAGTCGCCCAGCGCGAACGAGGCGACCGTGTTGGCCCGCACGTCGGGGTAGCCGCGCGCCATCTGGCCGTGCTCGGCGAGCATCGCGCGCCGCTCGGCGTCCGGCAGCAGGTACCACTCGTAGGAGCGCACGAACGGGTACACGCAGACGTAGTCGCGCGGGCGCTCGTCGGCGAGGAACGCCGGGATGTGCGACTTGTTGAACTCCGCCGGGCGGTGCAGCGCCATGTTCGACCAGACCGGCTCCAGCTGCCGGCCCAGGCCGGTGCGGCGGAAGCGGTTGTACGCCTCCTGGAGGTCGTCCGAGTCGGCGGCGTGCCACCACACCAGGATGTCGGCGTCCGCGCGCAGACCGGACACGTCGTAGGTGCCGCGCACCGTGACGTCCTTGGCGTCCAGCTGGGCGAACAGCTCCTCGACCTCGGTGACCAGGCCGGTGCGGTCCTCGGGCAGCGCGCCCTTGAGCTTGAACACCGACCACATGGTGTAGCGGATGACCTGGTTCAGGTCCCGCGCCTTCAACTTGGCGGGCTGCTCGGCGGCCTGCTGCTCAGCGGTCTCAGTCATGCGCCCATTGTCCTCTCGGTGACGTTCGCCCCGGCCAGCGGGGTCAGTACTCGGTCGAGCGCGGCGACGGCCGCCCGGGCGCTCGCGACGCACGCCGGGATGCCCACGCCGTCGTACGCGGCCCCGCACAGGGCCAGCGCTCCCACCCGGTCCGCCGCCGCCCGGATCCGGGCCACCCGGTCCAGGTGGCCGACCGGGTACTGCGGCAGTCCGGCCCGCCACCGGGTGACGGCGGTGTCGTACGGACGGGCGGTCAGACCGATCGCCTCACCCAGGTCGGCCAGCGAGCGGGCGACCAGTTCCTCGTCCGCCAGCTCCAACGGCTCCTCCTCGCGCAGC
This sequence comes from Streptomyces sp. XY431, assembly GCF_001279805.1. NCBI lineage: Bacteria > Bacillati > Actinomycetota > Actinomycetes > Kitasatosporales > Streptomycetaceae > Streptomyces > Streptomyces sp. XY431. Next base: position 47,062 of record NZ_LGDO01000291.1, on the reverse strand, counting down.
CGGCCCAGCGAGGTGCGCAGCACGAAGGTGTCCGGCGCGGACCGCTCCAGCCAGCCCCACTTGTTGGAGGAGAAGGTGGACGCCTTGATCCGGCGGCCGTCCACGGGCGGGACGAGGAAGCCGCTGCCGGCCGGTGTGCGCGCCAGGTCGGCGCGGCGGAAGGCCAGGGTGACCAGCGCCATCCCGGCGTACTCCACGGTGTCCAGTTCGGCGGCCGCGGCGGGCGCGTCGGCGCGCAGCAGCCGGGCGGCGGCCGGCGCGGGCACGGCCAGCACGACGGCGTCCGCGGCGAGCACCTCGCCGTCGCCGGTGGTCACCCGCCAGCCGTCGGAGGTGCGGCGCAGCTCCGTCACCGCAGTCCGGGTGCGCAGCTCGACGCCGGCCCCGGCGCAGGCCGCGGCGACCGCCTCCGGCAGGGTGCCGAGACCGCCGCGCAGGCCCTGGAACACGGGGGTGCCGACGGTCGTCGGCCGGGTGGCCAGCCGGTGCACACCCTCGACCAGCGATCCGCCGCCGCGGGCGACCGGCAGCAGCGCGGGCACGGCGGCGCGCAGCGAGATCTCGTCGCTGCGCCCGGCGTAGACACCGCCGAGCAGCGGTTCCACCAGCCGGTCCACGACCTCGCGGCCGAGCCGGTCGGCGACGTAGCGGCCGATCGCGACATCGTCCGCGACCGCCTCCCCGACCACCTCGTGCCGGGCCCGCTCCAGCCCCTCGGGGCTCAGCACACCGGACTCCGCCAGCGCGGCGAGGTCGCCGGGGACACCCATCACCTGTCCGCCGGGCAGCGGCCGCAGCGCGCCCCTGGTCCAGATCGCGGCCTTGGCGGTGGTCGGCGGCTCCAACTGCTCAGCGAGCCCGACGGCCCGCGCCAGCTCGACCGCCTCCGGCCGCCGGGCGAGCATCGACTCCGCCCCGAGGTCCACCCGGACCCCGCCGACCTCGCCGCCCCACAGCTTCCCGCCCAGCCGCTCCGACGCCTCCAACAGCGTCACCCGCGCCCGCGCCGGCTCCCCCGCACCCCCACCGACCACGGCGGCCGCGGTCAGCCCCGCGATCCCGCCGCCGATCACCACGACATGTGCTTGCGCCATGCCCCGCAGTCTCGCAGGTCTTTACACCTTTGCCTCAATCCGCCCGCTTCCGCCGATTGCGGGCGGGCACGAGCCCGTCCAGGTCGATGTCGACGGGGAACGGCACCGGTCGCTCCAGCCGCTTGCGGAAGATCCCGGCCGCGACGTAGGCGGACGTCGGGCGGTCCAGTTCGTGGACGTGGACCACCGGCAGGCCGTCCTCCTCCTCGACCACCCAGTAGTGCGGGATGCCGGCCTCGGCATACTTCCGCTGCTTGACCGTGCGGTTCCGGTGCGCCGACTCGGGGGACACGACCTCGACGACGAGCGTCACGTCGGCGGCGTCGAACCAGGTCCGGTCGGGGTCGTACTCGACCGCCGCGACCATCAGGTCCGGCTCGGGACGGTTCCGCCGGTCGAGCCTGATCGTCATCTCCCGCTCGGCCAGGAGGCCGTCCGGGACCAGTTCCTCCAGGACCGCCGTCAGCGCCGTAACAGCCCGGCTGTGCCACGAACGCTGCGGGGACATCCTGAAGACCAGTGCGCCGTCGATCAGTTCGGCGTGCGGCGGCGCCTGTGGCAGGTGGTCGAGGTCCTCGGCGAACCAGCCCTCGACGCGGGGCAGGTGCAAGCGGTCCGGCAACTCACTCATGGGCCCGACCGTAGGGGCTCCGGAGCGGCTGCGGGGCGGTCGGGCCCGCACAGTCCGCAGGTGTACCGACGGCTGGGCGCCTTGTCCTGGTCGCGGCCGAGACGTGATCGAGCTGCGACCTCCCGGGCGGGTCCGGAGCGGGGCGGGGTCCGTCGAAATGGTGTGGGTGCCCCGGGAGGGGGTGCCGGGAAGCATCGGACGGCGGGGAGGGCTCGATCGTGGGACGAGGACGAGGACGGCGGAGAGCGGGGGACATGTCGGCGGTCGCCCCGGCGCAGGCCGCCGCCGGGGAGGCGGCCAAGGGTGAGGCCGCCGTCGGGGAGGCGGCCAAGGGTGAGGCCGCCGCCGGGGCGCCGGGGGTGGCCTCGGTGGCGCCCAAGGCGCCGCCGGCCGGGCAGGCGAGTGCGGCGCCGGTGGTGGACGCGCGGCAGATCGCGTACTCGGCGCAGCTGACGGTGCGGGCGGCGCGGGTGGACCAGGCGCTGGCGAGGGCGCGCGAGCTGGCCCTCGCGGCGGGCGGCTACGTGGCGAGCGAGACGACGAGCGGCCGGGCCTCGGCGGGCGGGCCCGGCGGGCCGCTGAGGCCGGAGGACCGTCCCTCGCCCGGACCGCAGAGCGGGCAGATCACGGTGAAGGTGCCCTCGGCGGCGTTCCAGCAGACGCTGGACCAGCTGGCCGGGCTCGGCGAGGTGGTCTCCCGGCGCAGCCAGGCGGAGGACCTCACCCAGCAGGTCGCGGACGTCAACAGCCGGCTGCAGAGCCAGCAGACGAGCGTGGACCGGGTGCGTGCGCTGATGGCGCAGGCGAAGACGCTGGCCGAGATCGTCAGCATGGAGAGCGAGCTGAGCCGCCGGGAGGCGGACCTGGAGTCGCTGCAGAAGCAGGTGAAGGAGCTGTCGGCGCGGACCTCGCTGTCCACCGTCGCACTGGACGTGCGGGAGCAGACGGAGCCCGTCCACGACGTGCCGGACGCGCCGAAGCAGGAGGACGGCTTCTGGGCCTCGGTCGGTTCGGCGCTGGGCGGCGGCTGGCACGTGCTGGCCGTGATCGTGCGCGGGATCTTCGTGGCGCTGGCCGCCGTGCTGCCGTTCCTGCTGGTGGCCGCGCCGGTGGCGGCGGTGCTGTGGGTGCTGCGCCGGCGGCGGAAGCCGGTCCCGGCTCCGGCGCAGGAGGACGAGGACCGCGCGGAGGAGGACGAGGAAGAAGAGGAACCCTCGCACTGATCGGGGTCCGACGGTGGCGACCCCCTCAGGAGGGGGCCGCCACCGGACGGCGGGTCAGCGGGCGCTGGCCTCGTGCACGAAGGCGACCAGGCGGCTGAGCGCGTCCGGGTCCATGCTGGGCATGACGCCGTGGCCGAGGTTGAAGATGTGGCCGCTGCTGCCGAGCGCCTGGGCGGCGTGCAGCACCTCGCGGGCCTTGGTCTCGACGGCCCTGGTGGGCGCGAACAGCACCGCCGGGTCGAGGTTGCCCTGGAGGCCCTTGCCGGGGCCGACCCGCTCGGCGGCGACGTTCAGCGGCACCCGCCAGTCGACACCGACCACGTCCGCGCCGGCCTGGCCCATGAGGCCCAGCAGCTCGCCGGTGCCGACGCCGAAGTGGATCCGCGGCACGCCGTACCCGGCCACCGCGTCGAACACCTTGGTGCTGGCCGGCATCACCGAGCGGCGGTAGTCGTCCGGCGCGAGCGCGCCGACCCAGGAGTCGAACAGCTGGATCGCCGAGGCGCCGGCCTCGATCTGCACCTTGAGGAAGGCGGCGGTGATCCCGGCCAGCCGGTCGAGCAGGGCGGCCCACAGGTCGGGCGCGCCGTACATCATGGCCTTGGTGTTCTCGTGGTTCTTGGACGGCCCGCCCTCGATCAGGTAGCTGGCGAGCGTGTAGGGGGCGCCGGCGAAGCCGATCAGCGGGGTCGGGCCGAGCTCGTCGACGAGCAGGCCGACGGCCTCGGTGATGTAGGGGACGTCGTCCGGCTCCAGCGGGCGCAGCCGCTCCAGGTCGGCGAAGCTGCGGATCGGGTCGGCGATGACCGGGCCGATGCCGGGCTTGATGTCGACGTCGATGCCGATCGCCCGGAGCGGCACCACGATGTCGCTGAAGAAGATCGCCGCGTCCACCTTGTGCCGGCGCACCGGCTGGAGGGTGATCTCCTTGACCAGCTCGGGCCGCATGCAGGACTCCAGCATGGGGATGCCCTCGCGGACCTTCAGGTACTCGGGCAGCGAGCGGCCCGCCTGGCGCATGAACCACACCGGGGTGTGCGGTACCGGCTCGTGCCGGCAGGCGCGCAGGAACGCCGAGTCGTACGCGGCGCCGCGGCGCGCGTCGGGCTGCTGACCGGGGGTGGCGCCGGTCGGGGGGACTGCCGTCGTCTCGCTCACGCTCCAAATCTTCGCACGCGGCCCGGACCCGCCCGTCCCGGTGGTCCCGTCGCTTCCTCCAGGATCCGAACACGGATCCGAACAAGGATCCGGTCGGGGCTGCGGAGGAGGATCCGGCCGGAGATCTGGCCGGATTGCCGCCCCGGCGCGCCGCGCGGGCAGAAGTTACGGCGATTACCCGGGTTTTCGACCTAGTCTTCGGGTCATGGCAGCGGTCGGAGGGCACCCCGCGCAGGGTGGCGGAGCAGGTGGCGGAGCAGGTCGGGAGGCGGCGCCGAGTGAGTTCCGGGCCGCCGTGGAGGCGTTCTCCGGTGCCCGGCTGCGCCCCGAGCTCGTCCTCTCCCCCGCCCCGGCCCCCCGCCGGCTGGCGCCGTACTCCTTCGCGCTGACCGCCACCGTCGAGGTCGACGGCGAGGAGCTGGCCGACGGCCGGCTGGTGCTGCTGCACGACCCGGCCGGGCAGGAAGCCTGGAACGGGGACTTCCGTGTGGTCACCATGACCCGGGCGGAGCTGGAGCCGGAGATGGCCGGCGACCCGATGCTCTCCGAGGTCGGCTGGGCCTGGCTGCTGGACGCGCTGCAGGCGCACGGCGCCGGGTACGCGGAGCCCTCGGGCACGGTGTCGCTCTGCGCCTCGCACTACTTCGGCGGGCTGGCTGAGCGCGCGTCGTCCACCGAGATCGAGATCAGGGCGTCCTGGACGCCGGCCGACGGCCGCTTCGAGCGGCACCTGGCGGCCTGGGGGGACCTGCTCTGCATCAGCGCGGGTCTGCCGCCCGCGGCCGCGGCGCCGCACACGCCGGCCGACGTCACGTCACTCGGTGGAGTGGTCCCGATGCCCGCCAGGCGACGTCCGCGCTCGCACTGAGGAGTGGCGCCGCCGCGGCGTCATCACCGGACGCGATGCCACCCCCAGGGCTGACGGAGTGTGACTTCGGTGCGGCTCTCCGTCAATAAAGCGGTCGAATCCGACTGCTTCGCGTCGAGTCTGATCGATTTTGTGCGATTTCCAGGCATGTCGCAATCAGTCACCTGCGCGATTTGTCCGTATTGTTACTCACTAGATCGTGATCTTTCGCTAAAGCCGGGCACGGATGCTGCCGAAGCAGACTGTGACCCTTTCCGAACGCGGAACACTCCGACCGCCCCCTCGGGGTTCCGTCCGCCACTCCCGCAGGAGGCCTGGTGTCGGTCCTTCTTGAGCACCCCGCAAACGTGGTCGCCTACCGCCCGACCAAGCCCACCGCCATGGTGGTCATCGCCGATCCCCGCGTCCGAAACACCGTCACCCGTCACCTCTGGGCGCTCGGCGTCCGGGACGTGATCGAGGTGTCCTCGATCGCCGAGGCCCGCCCCCGGGTCTCCACCCCGCGCGACATCTGTGTCGCCGACGTCCACCTCCCCGACGGCTCGGGGCTGACCATCCTCGCCGAGACCCGGGCCGCCGGCTGGCCCAACGGGCTGGCGCTCTCCGCGGCCGACGACATCGGCGCCGTCCGCAGCGCGCTGGCGGGCGGGGTCAAGGGTTACGTCGTGACCGGTACCCGCACCAATGTCGCCATGCCGGGCCGCCCGGGCCTGCCGCTCGGCGCCGCCGGGCTGGCCGGCCGGATGCGGCGCCCCGGGATGCCCGGCATGCCGGGTGCGGCCGGGGCTCCCGGCGGTGCGCCCGGTGCCCACGGCGCGCCGGGCGCCCAGCAGACCGCCTACCGCGAGCTGTCCGGCCGTGAGGTCGAGGTGCTGCGGCTGGTGGCCGAGGGCCAGTCGAACAAGGCGATCGGCGTGGCGATGGGCCTCTCGGCGCTCACCGTGAAGAGCCACCTCGCCCGGATCGCCCGCAAGCTCGGCACCGGCGACCGCGCCGGCATGGTCGCGGTCGCGCTGCGCACCGGCATCATCCACTGAGCCCCGGCGCCGCTGCGGCGGCCCAGGAGGAACGTTTCCTCCCGGGTCGCCGCGCACCGCGGCCGGGAATGCCCTGCGGGGCCCGTCCGGAGAGCCTCGGACGGGCCCCTTCATCGGTCTGACCAGTCCGACAACACTCCCGGTCGCGGGGTCCGTCGTACCCTTGGTAGGTGACCGACGCCGTAGCAGCCATCCCAGAAGAAGCAGCCCCGGTCCCGCTCCTCGAACCGAAGGAGGGGATCCCTCCGGTCGTGGCGGACGAGCGGGCGCTGGCCGACACCGTCGCCGCCTTCGCCGCGGGATCCGGACCGGTCGCCGTCGACGCCGAGCGGGCCTCCGGCTACCGCTACGGCCAGCGGGCGTACCTCATCCAGCTTCGCCGCGCGGGCGCCGGGACCGCGCTGATCGACCCGATCGCCTGCCCCGACCTCAGCGGGCTGGGCGCGGCCCTCGCGGACACCGAATGGGTGGTGCACGCCGCCACCCAGGACCTGCCCTGCTTGGCCGAGGTCGGCATGAGACCCCAGCGACTGTTCGACACCGAGCTGGCCGGCCGGATCGCCGGCTTCGCCCGGGTCGGCCTCGGACCGATGACCGAGAGCGTGCTCGGGCTGAGCCTGGCCAAGGAGCACTCGGCGGTGGACTGGTCCACCCGTCCGCTGCCCGAGCCGTGGCTGCGCTACGCCGCTCTGGACGTCGAGGTGCTGGTCGAGCTGCGCGACGCACTCGAACAGGAGCTGGACGCCCAGGGCAAGCTCGACTGGGCCCTGGAGGAGTTCGCGGCGATCGCCGCCGCCCCCCGCCCGGCCCCGCGGACCGACCCGTGGCGCCGCACCTCGCAGCTGCACAAGGTCCGCCGGCGCCGCCAGCTGGCCGTGGTGCGCGAACTGTGGCTGGCCCGCGACCGGACGGCGCAGGAGCGGGACGTCTCGCCGGGCCGGGTGCTCTCGGACGCCGCGATCGTCAACGCCGCGCTGGCCATGCCGCTGAACATCGCCGCGCTGCAGGGCGTCCAGGGCTTCGGGCCCCGGGTGCACCGGCGCCAGCTGGAGCAGTGGCTGGCCGCCGTCCAGCGCGGGCGGGAGGTGCCGGAGAACCAGCTGCCGCCGGCCGCCGCACCGCACGACGGCCCGCCGCCGCCGCGCGCCTGGGCCGAGAAGGACCCGGTGGCGGCCGCCCGGCTGAGCGGGGCGCGCGCCGCGGTCGCCGAGCTGGCCGAGCGGCACCACCTGCCGGCCGAGAACCTGATCACCCCGGACCTGGTCCGCCGGGTCTCCTGGGAGCCGCCGGCCGACGCCTCGGCCGCGAACGTGGCCGCCGCGCTGCGGCGGCTCGGGGCCCGGCAGTGGCAGGTGGACCTGGTCGCCCCGACGCTGGCCGCCGCCTTCGCCGACGCGGCCAAGGCCGGGGCCGACGCCAAGGCCGACGCCAAGGCAAGTACAGCCGCCCAGCAGGGCTGAGCGGGAAGAAGCGGAGAAGGGGATGTCACCCGGAGCGGGCGGCATCCCCTTCGTCGTACCCGGACGACGAAGGGAGGGCGCTCCCGCCGCCCGGGGCCCGCGACCGGCGTGAGGGCGGCTCCCGCCGCCGCGGCGGGCGGGTGAACCAGGGAGTGGGCGACAACACATCCGGTGTTGCGGCTTCCGGGCCTGGGCAGGGTGGTTACCGGCGGGTAGCATGGCCGTGGGCGGCGCCGCCCGCGTCCATTCGTGCGACGGCTCGCGGCAGCCTGCCCACTGAACCGTTGGTCCCTGGGAGGAGAGCCCCCGTGCCTCGTACCGCGAGGGACGTCGTCTTCGTCGATGGCGTCCGCACCCCGTTCGGCAAGGCAGGCCCGAAGGGCATCTACCACGAGACCCGTGCCGACGACCTCGTCGTCAAGTGCATCCGGGAGCTCGTGCGTCGTAACCCGAACCTGCCCGTCGAGCGCATCGACGAGGTCGCGATCGCGGCCACCACGCAGATCGGCGACCAGGGTCTGACGATCGGCCGCACCGCAGCACTGCTGTCGGGCCTGCCGAAGTCCGTCCCCGGCTACGCGATCGACCGCATGTGCGCCGGCGCGCTGACCGCCGTGACCACCACCGCCGGCGGCATCGCCTTCGGCGCCTACGACGTGGTCGTGGCCGGTGGCGTCGAGCACATGGGCCGCCACCCGATGGGCGAGGGCGTCGACCCGAACCCGCGCTTCGTCTCCGAGAAGCTCGTCGACGAGTCCGCCCTGTTCATGGGGATGACCGCGGAGAACCTGCACGACCGGTTCCCGCACATCACCAAGGAGCGCTGCGACGCCTACGCCGTGCGCTCGCAGGAGAAGGCCGCCAAGGCGTACGCCAACGGCGACATCCAGCCCGACCTGGTGCCGATCTCGATCCGCAACACCAACCCCGAGGTCGGCGAAACCGGCTGGGGCCTGGCCACCGCGGACGAGCCGATGCGCCCGGGCACCACGATGGAGAGCCTGGCCGGTCTCAAGACCCCGTTCCGCCCGCACGGCAACATCACCGCGGGCAACTCGGCCGGTCTGAACGACGGCGCCACCGCCTCGCTGCTGGCCGCCGAGGACGTCGCCGAGGAGCTCGGCCTCCCGGTCCGGATGCGCCTGGTCTCCTACGCCTTCGTCGGCGTCGAGCCCGAGGTCATGGGCATCGGCCCGGTGCCGGCCACCGAGAAGGCGCTGGCCAAGGCCGGTCTGACCATCGAGGACATCGGCGCGTTCGAGGTCAACGAGGCCTTCGCCGTGCAGGTCCTGGCGTTCCTGGACCACTACGGCATCGCCGACGACGACGAGCGCGTCAACCCGTTCGGCGGCGCGATCGCGTTCGGCCACCCGCTGGCCTCCTCGGGCGTGCGCCTGATGAACCAGCTGGCCCGCCGCTTCGAGCAGCGCCCGGACGTCCGCTACGGCCTCACCACGATGTGCATCGGCTTCGGCATGGGCGCCACCATCGTCTGGGAGAACCCGCACTTCGAGGGTGGTAAGTGAGCATGAGCACCACGACTGAGCTGCTGACCCGCGGCGCCGAGCTCTTCCCCGGCGAGGTCGTCACGACCGCGCACGTCCGCCACCTGGACCTGCCGCTGCAGGCCGGCCGGCTGGCCCTGATCACCCTGGACAACGGCTTCGACCACACCAAGCCGACCACCTTCGGCCCGGGCTCGCTGCTCAAGCTGAGCGAGGCGCTGGACCAGGTCGAGGCGGAGGCCGCCGAGGGCACGATCGTCGGCGCCGCGATCACCGGCAAGCCGTTCATCTTCGCGGTCGGCGCCGACCTCAAGGGCGTCGAGCTGCTCCAGGAGCACGCGGACGCGCTCGCCATCGGCAAGGGCGGCCACGAGGTCTTCAAGCGAATCGCCGCGCTGCCCGTCCCGACCTTCGCCTTCTACAACGGCGCGGCCATGGGCGGCGGCGTCGAGGTCGGCCTGCACTGCGACTACCGCACGGTGTCGGCGGGCGTCCCGGCGTTCTCGCTGCCCGAGGTCTTCCTCGGCCTCGTCCCCGGCTGGGGCGGCTGCAGCATCCTGCCGAACCTGATCGGCCCGGCCAAGGCCGTCAAGGTGATCATCGAGAACTCGATGGCGCAGAACAAGCAGCTCAAGGGCAAGGACGTGTTCGAGCTGGGGATCGCCGACGCGATCTTCGAGCCGGCCGACTTCCTGGAGCAGTCGCTGCTCTGGGCGGCCAAGGTCCTCAAGGGCGACGTGGCCGTCGAGCGCGAGGCGATCGACCGCGGCAAGGCCTGGGACGACGCCGTCGCCTGGGGCCGGCTGGTCGCCGACGCCAAGGTGCACGGGGCGGCCCCGGCCGCGTACCGGGCGCTGGACATCATCGCCCAGGTCAAGGACCAGGACCTCCAGGCCGGCTTCGACGCCGAGGACACGGCCCTGGCCGACCTCATCATGGGCGGCGAGCTGCGCAGCGGCATCTACGCCTTCAACCTGGTGCAGCGCCGGGCCAAGCGCCCGGTCGGCGCGCCGGACAAGTCGCTGGCCCGCCCGGTCTCCAAGGTCGGCGTCGTCGGCGCCGGTCTGATGGCCTCGCAGCTGGCGCTGCTGTTCGCGCGCCGGCTGGAGGTGCCGGTGGTCCTCACCGACATCGACCAGGAGCGCGTCGACAAGGGCGTCGGCTACGTCCACGCCGAGATCGACAAGCTGCTCGGCAAGGGCCGCATCGGCAAGGACAAGGCCAACCGCCTCAAGGGCCTGGTCTCCGGCTCGCTCGACAAGGCCGCCGCCTTCGGTGACGCGGACTTCGTGATCGAGGCCGTGTTCGAGGAGATGGGCGTCAAGCAGACCGTCTTCGCGGACCTGGAGAACGTGGTCTCGCCGACCTGTGTGCTGGCGACCAACACCTCCTCGCTCTCGGTCACCGAGATGGCCTCGAAGCTGAAGCACCCCGAGCGGGTCGTCGGCTTCCACTTCTTCAACCCGGTCGCGATCCTGCCGCTGCTGGAGATCGTCCGCGGCGAGAAGACCGACGACGTCTCGCTGGCCACCGCCTTCGGCGTCTCGAAGAAGCTGAAGAAGACCGCGGTGCTCTGCAAGGACGCCCCGGCGTTCGTGGTGAACCGGATCCTGACCCGCTTCATGGGCGAGATCCAGAGCATCATCGACGAGGGCACCCCGATCGCCACCGTCGAGAAGGGCGTCGAGCCGCTCGGCCTGCCGATGTCCCCGATCGTGCTGCTGGAGCTGGTCGGCCCGGCCATCGCCCTGCACGTCTCGGAGACCCTGCACGGCGCGTTCCCGGAGCGGTTCACCGTCTCCGAGAACCTCGGCCGGGTGGTCAAGGCCGGCAAGCGCGGCTTCTACACCTGGGTGGACGGCCAGCAGGTCCTCGACCCCGAGGTGCTGGAGCTGCTCACCTTCGGCGACACCGTGCTGACCGAGGAGCAGGTGCTGGGCCGCGCCCTGGAGGCCGTCGCCCAGGAGATCGGTCTGATGCTGGAGGAGGGTGTCGTCGCCGAGGCGCAGGACATCGACCTCTGCATGATCACCGGCGCCGGCTGGCCCTTCCACCTGGGCGGGATCACCCCGTACCTGGACCGTGAGGGCGTCTCGGAGCGCGTGAACGGCAAGCGCTTCCTCGCCCCGGGCCTGGCCTCCGTGCCCGCCTGAGGATGACGCGGAGGGCCCCGGTGACCTTGATGGTCACCGGGGCCCTCTGTCGTCCGCCGCGGCCCGTACGGAGGCCGTTGCGGGCCTTCCGGCGGGTACCCCGGGTGGGGCGTCGTCAGCGCTTGAGGCGGTAGACGACGGTGTCGGCGAAGACGCCGACCATCTCGTAGTGGGTGTCCAGCAGGTTCTCGATCTTCGGGATCATGCCCGGCTGGTACGGCGCGAGGCCGGAGTCGTCGACGACCACCTCGGGCAGGCCCTTGGCGATCTCCTGGTCGAAGGTCTGCCAGGCGTTGGCCATCGAGAACTGCTCGCCGACGTTGGGGCTGCCGTCCTTGCCGCCGCTGTAGTTGGTCAGGAAGCCGGCCGTGAGGTACCGGGTGGCGGGCTTGCGGTCGGCGAGCCAGTACAGCTCCGGGTGCATGCCCCAGACCAGCACGGTGTCCTTGGGCGTGGTCTGCGCGGCGACGGCGGTGGCGACCTCGGTGGTGCGGTCCAGCCGCTCCCCCGGCCAGGCCAGCGCCAGGCCCCAGAAGACGGTGGCGGCCGCCGTGGTGTACACCAGCACCGGCTTCCAGCGGACCGCCGAGGTGGCGACCGCCCCGGTGCCCAGCAGCACCAGCGGGGGCATCAGCTGGAGGTAGTAGTGGCCGAAGAAGTGGAAGCCGACGCTGACCGCGACGACCGAGGAGAGCAGCCACATCCACAGGTCGGTGGTGGAGCCGTGCTCCTCGCCGGCGACCGGCAGCGGGCGGTGCCGGTACTTCAGCCACAGTCTCCGGCCGACCGGCAGCAGGAAGCCGAGCCCGGCGCCGATCAGGATCGCCGAGTTGCCGAGCGCCCGCCCGACCATCTGCAGCCAGGCGCCGCCGGAGGTGGCGTAGTCGCCGCTGCCGGTGACCACCCAGAACAGGAAGCCCTTGGGTTTGGTCAGGATCACCGCGACCAGCGCTATCGGCAGGGTGAAGCCGAAGCCGATCTTGAACAGGGCGGGGATCCAGCGGACGCCGCGCTGCCGGGCGTCCTGGAAGAGCATCCAGAGCACCGGCAGCAGCACCGCGCCGCCGGTCTGCTTGGTCAGCGAGCAGAGCGCCACCGCGATGCCGGCGGCCAGCCAGCGGCGGCGTTCGGCGTAGCGGAAGGCGGCCACCATGGCGGGCAGCATGAAGACCTCGAAGGTCGCCGCCTGGGTGTCCTCCGGGGACAGCCCGATCGAGACCAGCAGGTAGAGCAGTCCGGCGCCGGCGCCGGCCCGGTTGCCCCAGCGGCCGCGGGCGATCGAGGCCAGCAGGATCGCGGTGACCAGGTGGGCGGCCACCGCGAGGGTGCGCAGCGGCCAGAGCGAGGCGGAGCCGAAGACCGTGAAGCAGGCCTGGTAGAGCCAGGGCAGCAGCGGGGGCTTGCGGTCCACCACGGTGTCGTAGAGCACGCCGCCGTCGGCCAGCATCCGGGCCTGGGTGGCCAGGAAGCCCTCGTCGGGGCTCCAGACCGGGCGGACGAAGGACGGCAGGTGGGTGAGCAGGGCGACCAGGGCCAGCAACGGCACCAGTCGCGACCAGTAGCCGGTCTTCACCCGCTCCCAGCCGTCGGCCGGGGGTACCCCCAAGGGCAGGCGCTCGGTGAGCGCGGTCAAGCGGGATCGGGTGGGGGTCGGCACGGATGACAACCTACCGGGCGGAATCGGCACGGGCAGCGCCGGTCCCGCCTTTGGTGCGATTATCGGCCTCACTGTTGCAGAGCTGTCGCAGAGCCGGACCGGAGGACCGCCGTCCGGGGCTCTCCCCCGGACGGCGGTACTCACGCGGCGGAGCGGTCAGGCCTCGACGGTGGCGACGTCCAGCCGGGAGACCAGGGCGGTCACCTGCCGGGCGATGTCCGGGGCGGTGAGGCCGATCTCGGCGAGGATCTCCGGGCGCGAGGCGTGGTCCAGGAACTCCTGCGGGATGCCGAAGTCACGCAGCGGCAGGTCCACGTCCGCGTCCCGCAGCGCCTGGGCGATCGCCGTGCCGACGCCGCCGACCCGGCCGTTGTCCTCGACCGTGACGACCACCCGGTGCTCGGCGGCCAGGCCGGGCAGCGCCGGGTCGACCGGCTTGACCCAGCGCGGGTCCACCACGGTGGAGCTGATGCCCTGGGCGGCCAGCAGGTCGGCCACCTCCAGGCACATCGGGGCGAGCGCGCCGACCGAGACGATCAGCACATCGGCCCGGTGGCCGTCCTCGGCCTCGCCGAGGGAGTCGGGCACGGCGGCGCGCAGGACGTCCATGCCGCCGACCGTGGCGACCGCCGGGACGGCCTCGCCGACCGAGCCCTTGGAGTAGCGGACCACCGTCGGGGCGTCCTTGACCTCGACGGCCTCGCGCAGCTGGGCGCGGACCTGGTCGGCGTCGCGCGGGGCGGCGAGCCGCAGGCCGGGGACGACCTGGAGGATCGACATGTCCCACATGCCGTTGTGCGAGGCGCCGTCGGTGCCGGTGACGCCGGAGCGGTCCAGCACGAAGGTGACGCCCAGCTTGTGCAGGGCGACGTCCATCAGGACCTGGTCGAAGGCGCGGTTGAGGAAGGTCGCGTAGACCGCGAAGACCGGGTGCAGTCCGCCGGTGGCCAGGCCGGCCGCGCTGGTGACGGCGTGCTGCTCGGCGATGCCCACGTCGAAGATCCGGTCCGGGAAGGCCTCGGCGAACGGGGCCAGGCCCACCGGGTGGAGCATCGCGGCGGTGATGCCGACGATGTCCTCGCGCTCGTGGCCGAGCGCCACCATCTCCTCGGCGAAGACCGAGGTCCAGTCCTTGCCGGAGCTCTTGATCGGCAGGCCGGTCTCCGGGTGGATGACGCCGACCGCGTGGAAGCGGTCCTCGTCGTTGTTCTCGGCGGCGTGGTAGCCGCGGCCCTTCTCGGTGAGGCAGTGCACGATCACCGGGCCGCCGAAGCCGCGCGCCTTGGTGAGCGCGGACTCCAGGGCGGTGAGGTCGTGGCCGTCGATCGGGCCGATGTACTTGAGGCCGAGGTCCTCGAACATGCCCTGCGGGGCGATGAAGTCCTTCAGGCCCTTCTTGGCGCCGTGCAGGGTCTCGAAGAGCTGCTGGCCGACCACCGGGGTGCGCTGCAGCGCGTCCTTGCCCCAGGACAGGAAGCGCTCGTAGCCCTGGGTGGTGCGCAGCGTGGCGAGGTGGTTGGCGAGGCCGCCGATGGTCGGCGAGTAGGAGCGCTCGTTGTCGTTGACGACGATGACGACCGGGCGGTCGGTGGCGTCGGCGATGTTGTTGAGCGCCTCCCAGGCCATGCCGCCGGTGAGCGCACCGTCGCCGATCACGGCGACCACCGGGTCCTGCTTGCCCAGCAGCTGGTTGGCCTTGGCCAGGCCGTCGGCGTAGGAGAGCACGGTGGAGGCGTGCGAGTTCTCGATCACGTCGTGCTCGGACTCGGCGCGCGAGGGGTAGCCGGACAGGCCGCCCTTCGTCCGCAGCCCCGAGAAGTCCTGGCGGCCGGTGAGCAGCTTGTGGACGTAGCTCTGGTGGCCGGTGTCGAACAGGATGCGGTCGCGCGGGGAGTCGAACACCTTGTGCAGCGCGATGGTGAGCTCCACCACGCCGAGGTTCGGGCCCAGGTGGCCTCCCGTCTTGGAGACCTCGGTCACCAGGAAGGTCCGGATCTCCTGGGCCAGTGCGGCCAGCTGTCCGGGCGTGAGCCGGTCGAGATCGCGCGGTCCCCGAATTCGGGTCAGCAGGGCCACCCGTTCCTCCTCGTTCGTGTTCGCGGACCGGAGGTCCGACGGGCGTCGCTGCCCGGTGTCGACCGGTCGAGTCTAATGTCCGCCCACCGGACGCCGGGCGGGGCGTCCGGTCCCGACGGCCGGTACGCGCCAACCACCTCGGCGGTCACTCTTTCGGGTGAACGTGGAAAACCGGCGTGTCGTTGCACCCGGCCGGGACGGCCCCGGGGCTCAGGGGCGGGCGACGGCGAGCGCGCTGGAGTCCCCCGCCTCGCTCATGACCAGGGCGAGCGCGCCCAGGACCTCGGCCCGGCCGCCCAGGGTACCGGGGACCACCGACAGCTGGCGGGCGGCGCTGGGGATCGCGTAGCGGGCCACCGAATCGCGGATCGGCGCGAGCACCAGCTCGCCGGCGTCCGCGAGCTCGCCGCCGAGGATCACCCGGCGCGGGTTGAGCAGGTTGCAGAGGGTGGCCACCCCGGTGCCGATCTGCCGGCCCGCGTCGGCGATCACCCGGCGGCAGCCGAGGTCGCCCTGGTGGGCCAGCTCGACCACCCGGGTCAGGCTGAGCTCGGCACCGAGGGTCGGGGTGAGCAGGTTCAGCAGGTAGCGGGAGCCGACGAAGGTCTCCAGGCAGCCCCGGTTGCCGCAGCGGCAGACCGGGCCCGCCTCGTCCAGGGTGATGTGGCCGATCTCGCCCGCGGTGCCGCCCGGGCCCCGGTAGATCTGCCCGTTGACCACCAGGCCCGCGCCGACGCCGCTGGCCACCTTGATGTAGGCGAGGTCGCTCAGGCCCCGGCCGGCGCCCCAGACCAGCTCGCCGAGGGCGCCGAGGTTGGCGTCGTTGTCGACGTGCACCGGCATGCCGAGGCGCTCGGCCAGCTCGCGGCCGGGGGCGATGCCGGTCCAGCCGGGCAGGATCGCGGTGGAGCCCAGTGCCCCGGTCTCCACGTCGATCGGGCCGGGCACGCCCAGGCCCACGCCGATCACCTTGTCCGGGCGGAAGCCGGCCTCCGCGAGCAGCCGCTCGACCAGGGCCTCGGCCCGGTCGAAGCCCTGCGCGGCCGAGACGTCGACGTCCATCGGGGCGCTCTCCTCGGCGAGGACCCGGTGGGCGAGGTTGCCGACCGCGACCCGCAGATGGGTGTGGCCGAAATCGATCCCCACCACGATGCCGGCGTCACCGCTGAGCGAGACACTGCGGGCGCGCCGTCCGCCGGAGGAGGTGTCGGCCACCACGACGGTGCCGCTCTCCTTCAGTTCTCGGACGATGTTGGACACCGTGGCCGCCGAGAGGCCGGTCCCTCGGGCGATCTCGGCCTGGGTCAGCGAGCCGGCCATCCGCACCGCGCGGAGCACCCGCTCCAGGTTGGCCCGGTGCAGCGAGGACTGCGAGCCCGGAGTGTCCGTCGACATGATCCACCCTCCCAAGGGGGCCGGGGACCCCTCCGCCGGGTGTCCCCTTTCAACTCCTGAAGCCTAGGGCCTGAATCCCGGTGAAGGCACGGGGGAGAGTCGGCGAAGAGCAGGTGAGGGAAGAAGGACCGCCGGGCGCGGGGGCGGAGCGGCGGCGGGCCGGCGAACCGGCCCCGGCCCAGGTCGGCGGGGCGGGCCGAGGGTTGACAGCACCGCAGGTCGGCGCGGGGGCGGCCGGGAGCTACGGTTCCGGCGCCGGTCCGAAAACCGATCCCCCGTACGATGGTGCCCAATCTCACCCGTCCCGGCGGCCGCGGATGCGCGCCGCTCCCGGGACGATTCCAGACATGACGGGGCATCAGATGGCAGGGGATCACCCTACACCGGGGGCTGGCGAAGCTTCCGGCAGCGGTCCGGACAACCGGGGCGTCTCTCTCGGACGCCCGGCGGGCGGCGTCGACCCGGCGGCCGTGGCCGACCAGCAGACACAGCTCGACGGGGCCGCGGTCCCCGGTCAGGCCGCACCGCAGGCACCGGCCGCGCCGCCCGCACCGCCGGCCGGGGCACCGGGGGCCGCCGGGGCGTACGCGTACGCGCCCACCGCCCCCGCCTTCCCCTCGCAGGGCCCGGCGGGAGCCCCGCCGCAGGCCCCGCCGGTGGGCCCGTACGACCCCTCCCCCGGCCAGCCGCAGTTCGGCGCCCCGGCCGCGGGCCAGCAGTACGGGTACACCGCCCCGCCCGCCGACGCCGGCGCGGCCGGCTACGGCTACCCGCAGCAGGGCGGCGGCTACGGCTACCCGGGCGCCCCGGCTCCCGTGGCCCCGCCGAAGCGCAACCCGGTGATGGTCTGGGGCGGCATCATCGGCGGTGTGCTGGCGATCGCCATCGTCGCCGCGCTGATCGTGCTGTTCACCGACGACAACAAGAAGAAGGACGACCAGCCGACCGCCTCCGGCGGCACCACCGGCCAGGTCACCGGCGGGCCCAGCGGGGACGCCACCGCCACCGGCGGGACGGTCACCGCGCCGGCCACCGGCGGCGGCACCGGCGGCGCGACCACCGGCGGCGGTGGCGGCGGCAAGGCCGGCGCCTACAACCCGGCCTGGGCGGCCGACAAGCCGGCCAGCTCGGTCAGCGGCTCGACCCGGATGCTCGCCATCTGGGGCGCCGAGAAGGTCGCGGTGCGCGCCGACACCACCGGCATCCGCGCCGTCAACACCTCGGACGGCAAGGAGGCCTGGAACATCCCGGTGCCCTCCGGCGCCAAGGAGTTCTGCTCCGCCTCGTACAGCGCCAACTCCAAGCACATCGCCGCGATCGCGCTGAACACCGGTGACAGCGACTGCTCCACCATCGCCGCGGTCGACCTCACCACCGGCAAGCTGAGCTGGACCGTCAAGGTCGGGCAGAGCCGGATGAGCTCCCCCACCCTGACCGTCACCGACAAGGTGGTCGGCATCGGCGCCAACACGGCCGCCGCGGTCAACATCGCCGACGGCTCCGCGGCCTGGTCGTTCCAGCCGCGCGAGAAGGACTGCAGCGTCTACGGCACCGTCGCCGGCGCCCAGATCGTGGTCACCGACCGCTGCTACGGCCTCAACACCACCGTCAAGTCGCAGCTGGTCATCGTCGAGACGGACACCGGCAAGGTCGCCTCGCCGGCGCCGATCACCCTGGCCGGCAGCATCGAGCGGGTCGACAAGGTGCTCTCCGAGCAGCCGCTCGTGGTCGCGATGTCCAGCGGCCCGAACGGCGACTACGTGATGCCGTTCGACAAGACCAACAAGGCCGGCACCCAGATGCCCGTCAAGGAGCCCGGCTACGACAGCCTGCGGCTCAGCGGCCTGGGCGACGCCATCACCCAGAGCGTGGTCAGCGGCACCACCCTGTACGTGCAGACCAACCCGACCAAGCCCTCGGTCAACGCCTACGACCTGAACACCGGCAAGCGGATCTGGTCGACCGACGGCAAGGCCAAGGACGGCCTGCGGCTGGTCTCCGGCACGGACAAGGAGGGCAAGGTCCGGGTCGTCATGGACATGGGCTACGGCACCGACGCCAAGCTGGCGACGCTCGCCCCCGCCGACGGCGCCGTGAGCGAGCTCGGCACCATCGCGCTCGGCAAGGACTCCTCCTCCTTCAGCATCAGCCTGAGCAGCAACGAGTTCGTGCTGAACTCGGACGGCGCGCTGTACGGGTTCTCCCGCAGCAGCATGGACCCGCCGGTGTTCAAGTTCGTCAAGAAGTAACGGCACCCCCGGGCGGGGTGGTGCGGGCCCGACCGGCCCGCACCACCCCGCCCGCGGCGTACCCGGGAGTATTCCGCCGGAGGCCGCGGGCGGACATGGCAGGATGCCAGGCATCAGCCCGACAAAGGAGTCCTGCGAGTGCCCGGCACCAATCTGACCCGTGACGAGGCCCGCACCCGGGCCGACCTGCTGCACGTGGACGCGTACGAGATCGAGCTCGACCTGAGCTCGGCCCGAGAGGGGGGCACGTTCCGGTCCACGACCGTGGTCCGGTTCACCGCCACCACCCCCGGCGCGGCCACCTTCATCGACCTGGTCGCCCCGAGCGTCGAGGAGATCGTCCTCAACGGCGTACGGATCGACAACAGCGCCTTCGCCGACAGCCGGATCGCGCTGCCGGACCTCGCCGCCGAGAACGAGCTGCGGGTGGTCGCCGACTGCGCCTACACCAACACCGGTGAGGGCCTGCACCTGTTCGTCGACCCGGTCGACGGCGAGACCTACCTGTACACCCAGTTCGAGGTGCCGGACGCCCGCCGGGTCTTCGCCTCCTTCGAGCAGCCCGACCTCAAGGCCGCGTTCGCCTTCACCGTGACCGCGCCCGCCAGCTGGGTCGTGGTCTCCAACTCGCCCACCCCCGAGCCGGAGGGCGAGGGCGACACCCGGGTCTGGCGCTTCGCGCCGACCGGCCGGATCTCCTCGTACATCACCGCGCTCGTCGCCGGCCCCTACGTCGGGGTCTTCGACAGCTACGAGAACGGCGAGCAGAAGGTGCCGCTGGGCATCTACTGCCGGCCCTCGCTGCGCGAGTTCCTGGACCCCGAGGCGATCTTCGAGGTCACCAAGCAGGGCTTCGACTACTTCCAGGAGAAGTTCGACTTCCCCTACCCGTTCGCCAAGTACGACCAGCTGTTCGTGCCGGAGTTCAACGCCGGCGCGATGGAGAACGCGGGCGCCGTCACCCTGCGCGACCAGTACGTGTTCCGGTCCAAGGTGACCGACGCCGCGTACGAGGCCCGCGCCGCGACGATCCTGCACGAGCTCGCCCACATGTGGTTCGGCGACCTCGTCACCATGGAGTGGTGGAACGACCTCTGGCTGAACGAGTCGTTCGCCACCTACGCCGAGGCGGTCTGCCAGGCCGAGGCGCCCGGCTCCCGGTGGCCCAACTCCTGGACCACCTTCGCCAACCAGATGAAGACCTGGGCGTACCGGCAGGACCAGCTGCCGTCCACCCACCCGATCATGGCCGAGATCAACGACCTGGAGGACGTCCAGGTCAACTTCGACGGCATCACCTACGCCAAGGGCGCCTCGGTGCTCAAGCAGCTGGTGGCCTACGTCGGCCAGGACGCCTTCTTCGAGGGCGTGCGCGCCTACTTCAAGCAGCACGCCTGGGGCAACACCCGGCTCGGCGACCTGCTCGGCGCCCTGGAGAAGGCCAGCGGCCGCGACCTCAAGTCCTGGTCCGCCGCCTGGCTGGAGACCGCCGGCATCAATGTGCTGCGCCCCGCGCTGACCCTCAACACGGACGGCGAGATCGAGTCCTTCGCCGTGCTCCAGAGCGCCCCGGCGCTCCCGGCCGGCGCCAAGGGCGAGGCCGTGCTGCGCCCGCACCGGATCGCCGTCGGCCTGTACGAGCTCAACGACGGCGCGCTGGTGCGCACCGACCGGATCGAGCTGGACGTCAACGGCCCGCGCACCGAGGTGCCGGAGCTGGTCGGCCGCCACCGCCCCGCGGTGATCCTGCTCAACGACGACGACCTCACCTACGCCAAGGTCCGCCTCGACGAGGACTCGCTGGCCGTCGTCACCGAGAACCTCGGCGGCTTCACCGAGGCGCTGCCGCGCGCGCTGTGCTGGGCCTCCGCCTGGGACATGACCCGCGACGGCGAGCTGGCCGCCCGCGACTACCTGACGCTCGCCCTCTCCGGCCTGCCCCGGGAGAGCGACATCGGCGTGGTCCAGTCGGTGCAGCGGCAGGTCAAGCTCGCGCTCGACGTCTACGCCGACCCGGACTGGCGCGAGCAGGGCCTGGCCCGCTGGGCCGAGGCCGCCGAGCAGGCGCTGCGCGACGCCGAGCCGGGCAGCGACCACCAGCTGGCCTGGGCCCGGGTGCTCGGCTCCGTCGCCCGGACCGACGGTCAGCTCGACCTGCTGACCGGGCTGCTGGACGGCGGCACCGTGATCCCCGGCCTGGCCGTGGACACCGAGCTGCGCTGGGTCCTGCTGGGCCGCCTCGCCGCGACCGGCCGGGCCGACGAGGCCGCGATCGAGGCCGAACTCGCCCGCGACAACACCGCGGCCGGCCAGGAGCACGCGGCCAGCTGCCGGGCGGCCCGCCCGACGGCCGAGGCCAAGGCGGCGGCCTGGGCCTCCGTGGTCGACTCGGACGAGCTCACCAACTACGTGCAGGCGGCGGTGATCGGCGGCTTCCAGCAGGCCGACCAGCGCGAGCTGCTGGCGCCGTACTCGGAGAAGTACTTCGCCGCGGTGAAGGGCGTCTGGGAGAGCCGCAGCCACGAGATCTCGCAGCAGATCATCGGCGGCCTGTACCCGGCGCTGCTGATCGGGCAGGGCACGCTGGACGCCACCGACGCCTGGCTGACCGCCGCGGAGCCGGCGCCGGCGCTGCGCCGTCAGATCGTCGAGGCGCGGGCCGGGGTGGAGCGGGCGCTCAAGGCGCAGGCCGTCGACCGGGCCGCCGGGGAGCGCTGACACCGGCGGGGTGCGTCCCCCTCCCGCGCGGAGGGGGACGCACCCCGTGCGGGGTCGCACCTCCCGCAGGAACGGAAACGCCCGAGGGGGCGCCGGACATCGTCCGGCGCCCCCTCGGGGTCTGTGCTGGGCTCCGTGGTGGAGGGCCCTCGGCTACTTCTTCTTGTCCTTGTTGCCGTACGGCATCGCGGCCAGGCCGCCGATGATCACGAAGGCCGCGATCGGGAGCAGCACGTACAGGCCGAGGGTCTGGGCGACGCTCAGGCCGCTACCCGGGTCGTCGCCGTCGTCCCGGGTGAGGGCCATGGCGGGCGACGACAGCAGCATCATCAGCGTGACCGTTGCGGTGACCGCGCCGGCTCGCAAAGCGTTCCTCTTGTCCACGGTGCCAACTTACCCGTGACTTACGCCGAGCCGCTCGGCGGGGTCGGCCTTTCGGGAGCCGGTCCGGGCCCGGCGGCCGGTCGGGCGCCCACGGAGCGCAGCAGGTCGGCGAGGGTCCGCGCGTCCGGGGCGGCCGCCAGGCCGTCCAGGGTGACCGGGCGCCCGGAGCCGTCCGCGACCGGCAGCCGCCAGTTCGGGTACTGGTCCCAGGTGCCGGGCAGGTTCTGCGGGCGCGGGTCGCCGACCACGTCCGGCAGCCAGACGCCGACCAGCTCGGCCGGGGTGTCGGCCAGGAACCGGTAGAGCACGGCCGCCGACAGCGGCTCGTCCCCGGCCAGGAGGCCCAGCCGGAGCAGCTCGGCCCGCCAGTCGGCCAGCTCGGCGGCCGCCTCCGCCTGCTCCTCGCCGAGCGCGCGGGAGAGCAGGCCGAGCCGGTGGCGCAGCTCCACGTGCTCGCCGGAGAGCCGGGCCGCGGTGGACGGCAGGTCGTGCGTGGTCAGGGTGGCCAGGCTGCCCGGGCGCCAGCGCCCCGGGGGCAGGATCGCGCCCCCGCCCTGCCAGTCCCGCTCGAACCAGAGCACCGAGGTGCCCAGCACACCGCGCTCCGCCAGTTCCTCGCGCACCCCGGGCTCGACGGTGCCGAGGTCCTCGCCGACCACGGCGGCGCCGGCCCGGTGGGCCTCCAGGGCGAGCACCGCGAGCATCGCCTCCGCGTCGTAGCGGACGTAGACGCCCTCGGTCGGGGCGTGCCCGGCCGGGACCCACCAGAGCCGGAACAGGCCCATCACATGGTCGATCCGCAGGGCGCCGGCGTGCCGGGCGGCGGAGCGGATCAGCTCGGCGAAGGGCGCGTAGCCGACGGCGGCCAGCGCGTCCGGGCGCCAGGGCGGCAGGCCCCAGTCCTGGCCGTGCGCGTTGAAGGCGTCCGGCGGCGCGCCGACCGAGATCCCGGCGGCCAGGACGTCCTGGAGCGCCCAGGCGTCGGCGCCGTCCGGGTGGACGCCGACCGCGAGGTCGTGCACCAGGCCGACCGGCATGCCGGCGGTGCGGGCCGCCTGCTGGGCGCGGCCGAGCTGGCGGTCGACCTGCCAGGCGAGCCAGCGGTGGAAGGCGACCCGGTCGGCGAGTTCCTCGGCCTCGTGCCGGACGTGCGGGGAGTCGGGGTGGCGCAGGCCCTTCGGCCAGTGGTGGTGGTCGGCGCCGTGGCGCTCGGCCAGGGCGTTCCAGACCGCGTACCGCTCCAGCCACTCCCCCTCGCGGGCCCGGTAGGCGTCGAACGCGGCCGTGCGGACGGTGCCGTGCCCGTCCGCGTACCGGCGGTACGCGCCGTGCAGGAGCTCCAGGGCGCGGCGCTTGAGGGCCCAGACCTCGTCACGGTCGATCAGGCCGTCGTGGACCAGCACCTCGGCGCGCAGCCGGGCGGCGCGGGCCAGCAGCTCGTCGGCCTCGGCGCGCTCCTCGCCGGCCAGGTAGGCGTACTCGGGCACCTCCTCGATCCGCAGGTGGACCGGGTCGGCGAAGCGCCGGGAGGAGGGGCGGTAGGGGGACGGGTCGGAGGGCGTGGAGGGCAGGGCCGCGTGCAGCGGGTTGATCTGGACGAAGCCCGCGCCGAGGGAGCCCGCCCAGGTGGCGAGGTCCGCCAGGTCGGCGAGGTCGCCCATGCCCCAGGAGCGGTCGGAGAGGACGGAGTACAGCTGGGCGAGGAAGCCCCAGCCCCGGCCGGGGAGGGCGGGGAGGCGGTCGGGGGCGACGATCAGGTGCGCGGTGGCGGTGCGGTCCGCGGCCTCGGCGTGCAGGGTGTGCCGGCCGGGCGGGAGGTCGGCGGGCAGCCAGTGGGCGTGGCCGTTCGGGAGCCGCCATCGTTCGCCCTGCTCCAGGACGACGGTGAGCCGGGTGTCGGCGGGGAGGTCGAGCGCGGTGCGGCGGCCGGCCCGGGCGACCACGGTCGGGGGCAGCAGGCGGACCCGCTGCTCCGCCCGGTGGCGGGCGAGGGCCTCGCGGGCGGCGTCGGGGGTGGCGGCGGCCACGCCGAGCGCGGCGAGGACGGCGGCCAGGGTGCGGGCGCCGGCCGGCACCCCGCCGGGGCCGTGGCGGGTGTCCACCCCGTGGGCCTGCGCCAGCGCCACCAGCTCGGGCGGCGGCGGGGGCGCGTCCTGGGCCGGCACCTCCAGTGCGTCGGCTCCGTCACGGTCGAGATAAGCGGCCACTCGCGGCTCCTGCGATGTCTCGGCAACGCCCAGTCAGGACAGGCACAGTCCTACCCGGGTGACGCCCCGGTGACCCGGCGCGACACGACCGGGACTGGAACCGGGAGTCGACAGCAGCACCACGCACGCCGGGTCCAGGAGCACCACGCGCGGGTGAGTCTTTGACCCCGACCCCGCACGGACCGCGAGCGAGCCGAAGGGGCGCGCCGGTGCCGAAAGGGTGGGGGCACCTCCCGGCCGGAGGCTGGGGGAAAGCGAGGAGGCCGCGAGATGGGGGCACCCCCGGCCGAAGGCTGGGGGAGAGCGGCATTGGAGCGCCGACCGTCGGCACCGGACGAAAGCGCCCCGGAGGCGAGCCGAGCCCAAAAAAGGGCAGTTCACGAAGGGTTGCAGTCGCGGGTAAATCGGACAAAGTCGGCATACCCGTCGACGACGTTGACACCGTCAAACAGAGCTGGTGGGCTGTGCCGCGATGTGGTTCCGGCCTGGCTAGGAGGCTCCTGTGCAAGCCCGAGTGTCCGAGGTGGCCGGCCGGCGGTTCCGTCAGCAGCTGGAGCAGAGCCCGGCGCTGCGCGAGGTGCTCCAGCACCCGACGGCGATCGCGGCCCGCCGGGCCACCGCACGGACGTGCCGTCAACTGGCACCCAGGACGGCCGACCGGCTGATCGCCGACCTCAAGGGCACCTCGCCGCTGCTGCCTTCGGTCCGGGCCGAGCGCGCCCTGTCCGCCCGCCCGGGGGCGCCGAGCCGGCGGACCCTCCAGGTGGCGGCCACCCTGTCGGCGGCCGCCGTGGTCGGCGGTCTGCTGGTGAGCGGCCCGGCCGCGTACGCCGTGGCGCCCGGGTACACGCCGGGTCCGGATGTGGTGAGCACCGCGAGCGGTACACCGCAGACCCCGCTCGGCAGTCTGGGCGACCCCCAGGTGTTCCCGCGTCCGCAGGAGCAGCGCGTGGCCGGGAAGCCGGTCACCGTGCCTGGCGCCGTCGCCCTGGTGACCGCGGCGAACGCGGACCCCGGCGCGGTGGCCGCGGTGCGGGAGGTCCTCGGCATCGCCGGCGCGACCGCCGTGACCACGCTGCCGCAGCCGGCACCGCCGGTGGCCGGCTCGCTGGTGGTGTACGTCGGCGGACCCGCCGAGGGCGCGGGCGGCGACACCGACCGGATCCTGCGCGAACTCGCCGTGGCGGCCGGCGGCAAGGACACCGCCGCGCCCACCACCGCCGGGCTGCCGTCCGGCGGCCATGTGCTGGCGGCCGGTCAGCTGCCGGTGGCCGGCGGCGGCAGCTACGGCGCGGTGGTGCTGGCCGGCGCCGACGCGGCCGGCACCTTCTACGCCGCGCAGTCGCTGCGCCAGCTGCTGGCGGCCGTCCCGGCGGAGCAGGGCCAGGCGCCCGGTGCGGCCGGCCTCGGGCTGCCCGGGATCGTGCTGCGCGACTGGCCGTCCGGCGCGCCGGTGCGCGGGACCGCCGAGGCGTTCTACGGCACCCCGTGGACGCAGCAGCAGCGGCTCGACCAGCTGGACTTCCTCGGCCGGTCGAAGCAGAACTTCTACCTCTACGCGCCGGGCGACGACCCGTACCGGCTGGCCCGCTGGCGGGACGCCTACCCGCAGGAGCGGGAGAACGACCTGCGCGCGCTGGGCGCCCGCGCCGCACGCAACCATGTCACCCTCGGTTACGCGATCGACCCCGGGCAGTCCTTCTGCTTCAGTTCCGGGAAGGACGCGGACGCCCTGGTCGCCAAGCTGGACGGGCTGCGCAGGCTCGGCTTCTCGGCGTTCCAGCTGCAGTTCCTGGACGTGTCCTACGAGGAGTGGCACTGCTCCGACGACCGGTCCAAGTACGGCACCGGCCCGGCCGCGGCCGCGAAGGCGCAGGCGGAGCTGACCGCCAAGGTGCAGGACCGGCTGATCGCGCGGAACCCGGGCCTGGCGCCGCTGTCGGTCGTCCCCACCGAGTACCACCAGCAGGGCTCCAGCCCGTACCGGACGGCGCTGGCCGCCGCGCTGCCCTCCGGCGTGCAGGTGGCCTGGAGCGGCGTCGGGGTGATCCCGGAGCGGATCACCGGCACGCAGGTCGCGGACACCGGTGGCCTGTACGGGCACCCGCTGGTCACCATGGACAACTACCCGGTCAACGACGCCACCCCGGACCGGCTCTTCCTGGGCGCCTACACCGGCCGGGACAGCGAGGTGGCGACCAGGTCGGCCGTCATGCTGACCGGTGCGATGCGGCAGCCGGTGGCCTCCCGGATCGCGCTATCCACGGCCGGCGACTTCGCCTGGAACCCGGCCGCCTACAAGCCGGAGGACTCCTGGCGGGCGGCGCTGCGCTCGCTGGCCGGTCCGACCGGCGCGACGGCCACTCCGACCGGGGAGACCCTGGCCGCGGTCACCGCGCTGGCCGGGAACAGCGTCTCCTCGCCGCTGGCCAAGCAGGAGTCCGGCTATCTGCTGCCGCTGATGGACCGGTTCTGGGCGTCCGCCGAGCCGACCTCGGGGGCGGCGCCGGACCTGGCGCGGCTGATCGAGTCGGCCGCCCCGCTGCGGGAGGCGTTCACCGCGATGGCCGGCGCCCAGCAGACCCTGGCCGCCGCCCAGGCCACCGCCCCGCTGGCCGCCGAGGCCGCGTCCTGGCTGGCGCCGCTGCGCGACTTCGGGCTGGCCGGGCAGTCCGCCCTGGACATGCTGCTGGCCCAGCGCGGCGGCGACGGCGGGGCGGCCTGGAAGGCCCGGGTGGAGCTGACCAAGCTGCGCGAGCAGCTCGGCCAGAGCCCGGCGACGGTCGGCGCGGGCGTGCTCGGCCCGTTCCTGGAGCGGGCGCTGCAGGCGGCCGACACCTGGGCCGGGGTGCAGAGCGGCGGCATCACCGCGACCACCACCCTGGGCACCGCGCACGACCACCTGCCGGCGCTGATGGCCGACGGCGTCGCCGACACCTTCTACTGGAGCTCGGCGCCGCCGCAGCAGGGCGACTCGGTCGGCCTGGACCTCGGCGGCGGGCGCCCGGTCGGCACTGTCACCGTGCTGATGGGCTCCTGGGGCAGCGGCCCGGACGGGCAGAGCGCGCAGGACGACTACATCCGGGACGGCGTGCTGGAGTACTCCACCGGGGAGGGCGGCTGGAAGAAGCTGGCCTCGGTGAAGAACCAGAAGTCCGTCTCGGCCCAGGTGCCGGCCGGGACGGTGGTCCGGGCGGTACGACTGCGGGCCACCGCCGCGCAGAAGACCGCAGTCGCGGTGCGGGAGTTCTCGGTGACGGCGCCGGACGAGCTGCCGGCCAGTGTCTCCGGCGGCCCGGCCGCGCTGCCCGGTTCCTCGGCCGCCGCCGTGCTGGACGGCAACCCGGACACCGCCTACCGGGCGGCCACCGCGCCGACCGCGCAGGACGAGCCGCTGACGGTCGAGCTGGGCGCCGCCCGGCCGCTGGACCGGCTGACCGTGCTCACCGACCCGGGGGTGCGGGCCTCGGCGACCGTCGCGGTGCGGCACCCGGACGGCACCTGGACCGAGATCGGCACCGTGCAGCCGGGGTGGAACGAGCTCGCGGCCGGCGGTCTGCCCGCCGACGCGTTCCGGCTGGCCTGGAAGCCGGGCGGGGAGCCGCCCGTGGTCAACCAGGTGATCCCCTGGTACGCGGACGCCCCGGCGGCCCGGCTGAGCCTGGCCGACGCCTCGGTGGACGCGGTGACCGGGGAGGCCGTGCCGGTGCAGGCCCGGGTCACCGTCGAGGCCGGCCGGCCGGAGGGGGTCACCGGGGAGCTGCGCACCGAGGTGCCGGCCGTCGCCAAGGGGCTGACCGTGGCGCCGGTGACCGGGGTGAGTGTGCCGCGCGGCGGCAAGGTCGGCGTGCCACTGCTGGTCACCGCCGGGCCGGAGACGCCGTCCGGGACGTACCAGGTGCCGGTGGTGTTCGTGGCCGGCCAGACCACGGTCCGCCAGGTGCTCCAGGTGCATGTCGTGCCGCCGACCGGCGGTCCCGATCTGGCGATCACCGCGCAGGCCACCTCCTCGGGCGACGAGACTCCGAACTTCCCGGCCTCGGCGGTGGCCGACCAGGACCCGAAGAGCCGCTGGTCCTCGCCGGCGGCGGACGACGCCTGGGTGCAGCTGGAGCTGCCGAAGGCGACCCACCTGGGCTCGGCGGTGCTGCACTGGCAGGCCGCGTACGCCGCCGCTTACAAGATCCAGTCCTCGGCGGACGGGCGTTCCTGGACCACGGTCGCGACCGCCGGGGACGGCAGGGGCGGCAACGAGACGGTGCGCTTCGACGCGCCGGGCGCGAAGTTCCTGCGGATCCAGGGCGTGGCCAGGGCGACCAAGTACGGCTACTCGCTCTGGGGCGTCGAGCTGTACGCCGTCGCCCCGGTGGACGGCCAGGTGGCGCCTCCGGTGACGCCTCCGGTCACCCCGCCGGTGACGCCGCCGACCGGGCAGCCGGGCGGCGGCCAGCAGTCGGGCGGCCAGACCGACGGTCCGGGGGGCGGGACGGCGACCACGCCGCCGGCCGTGCCGACGCCCTCGGCCTCCCCGACCGGGCCGACCCCCTCCCCGACCGCCACCGGCGCGGGTGGCGGTGCCGGTGCCGGTGCCGGCACTCCGAGCGGCAGTCCGACCGGTTCGCGGCCGAAGCCCTAGCTGTTCCGTCCCGTCGCGGGCGCCGAACGGCGGGCCGCCGTCCGTCCCGCACGAGGGCGAACGGCGGGCCGCCGCGCTCCCCGGTGCGGGGTGCGCGGCGGCCCATGAGGCGTACCGGGAATATGACGGGCAAGCCCTTGTGGTGCGGACTCAGGCGGAGAGCGGTTCCGAGTGCTCACCGCGGCGGACGGGGGCGGGGTGGCCGGCGTGGGCCCGGCCGAGTGGGACCGGGTGGGCCGGGTCGGTATGGTCGTGGTGTTCGTACTCGCCCCACTGCGGGGCGCGCAGCTGGTCGTTCCCGCCGTACGGCTCCAGGTAGGGCCGCCAGCGCGGGTCCTTGATCCCGGTGCCGATGATCCGCCAGGCCAGGCCGCTGGGCGGCGCGGGTGGTCGTTTCATCCGCCAGCCGAGTTCGGTGAGGTGGCGGTCGGCCTTGGTGTGGTTGCAGCGGCGGCAGGCCGCCACCACGTTGTCCCAGCGGTGCTGGCCTCCCCGGCTGCGCGGGATGACGTGGTCGACGCTGGTGGCGGCGGCCCCGCAGTAGACACAACGACCGTGGTCGCGGGCGAACAGCGCCCGGCGGGTGAGCGGGACCGGCCCGCAGAACGGGACCCGGACGAAGCGGGTCAGTCGGACGACGGACGGCGCCGGAAGGGCGCTGGTGGCGCTGTGCAGAGTGACCCCCGAGTCCTCCAGGCTGACCGCCTTGTGATTGAGGACGAGGATGAGTGCGCGGCGCATCGATACGACGCCGAGTGGCTCGTAGGACGCGTTGAGGACCAGGACATGCGGCACGGATGCCTCCTTGGACGCCTGCGGCGCGTGGCTCGCGCCGGGACGAGCGGTTCGATCACGCAACGGGTGCGTGATCCACCCCAGTGTCGCCTTACGCCTTTGTACGGCGCCACCACTCCTGTGTAACGGACCGGATGTGAACTCCGGGTGTGGGTTCTGTCATACCCGGTATGCCCGGGGGAAGCGCGAGTTGCACTCCGGTGCCCCTCCGGGGTGTCGCCGGGGCGCCGACGGGCTGTCGCTGGGCCAGGTGGAGCAGCGCGGAACGCGGCGTGCGGGGGCGTTGACGGGGCGTCCGGACGGGTGCGCACGCCCTGCGGCGGGCCGGGCCGGCCCGTTCGGCGTGTCAAGCCCGCGGTCGGACGGCGGCTAGGGTAGGCGGACGGTCCGCAGGCCAGGGGCGTGCCAACCCCGGGTGGGCACTGCGGCGGCGGACCGGGTCACGACCCCTGCAGGAAGGTCCCGCACGTGTTCCGCTCCGGTGCCGCCGGCCTCCTCGCCGACGCGTCCACCACGACGCCGGCCTCGACGCCCGCGCCGTCCCCGACTCCCACGGCCCCGGAGTTGCCGGACCTCAGAATCCCGACCAGCGCGCAGGAGGTTTCCGACACCACCCGGCAGGCCGCCAGCTGGTTCGACTCGCACTGGCAGGACTGGCTGGCGAGCGGCGTCCGGATCGTCTTCATCATCGTGCTGGCCCTGGTGCTGCGGGCGATGGTGCGCAAGGTGATCACCCAGCTGATAACGCGGATGGTGCGGCCGGGCGAGAACGAGGACGAGCCCAGCCGGCTGGGCGGGCTGCTGGCCAACACCGGGGTGGTCAACCCCGAGCGGCGCCAGCAGCGGGCCGAGGCGATCGGCTCGGTGCTGCGCAGCGTCGCGTCCTTCTCGATCCTGGGCACGGCGGCGCTGATGGTGCTGTCCGCGCTCGGGGTGAACCTGGCGCCGCTGCTGGCGAGCGCCGGTGTGGCCGGTGTGGCGATCGGTTTCGGCGCCCGCAACCTGGTCACCGACTTCCTCTCCGGGGTCTTCATGATCATGGAGGACCAGTACGGCGTCGGCGACGAGATCGACACCGGGGTGGCCACCGGCACGGTGCTGGAGGTCGGCCTGCGGGTGACCAAGCTGCGCGGCGCGGGTGGCGAGATCTGGTACATCCGCAACGGCGAGGTGAAGCGCATCGCCAATATGAGCCAGGGCTGGTCGACCGCCTCGGTGGACGTCCAGGTCGGCTACAAGGAGGACCTGGAGCGGGTCGAGGCGCTGATCAAGGACACCGCGGAGACGCTGGCCAAGGAGTCGCCGTTCGACGAGCTGGTCTGGGCGCCGTTCTCGGTGCTGGGCGTGGAGTCGGTCGCGGCGGACTCGGTGGTGCTGCGGGTCGAGGCGCGGACCGCCCCCGGCAAGTCGCTGAGTGTGGGGCGGGCGCTGCGCCAGCGGCTCAAGGAGGTCTTCGACGAGGCCGGGATCAAGGTCAAGGAGGAGGTCGCGCCGGCCGTCGCCGCGGGCGCGGCCGCCGGGACGGCCGCCGCGATGGTGCTGAGCACCGCTGCGGCGCCGGCGCCGGGCACCGACCCGGCCCCGCCGTCCGCGCTGGCCGACCCGTCCTCGGCGGGCTACAAGGCGGCGACGCCGATCCCGGCCCCACCGTCCGCACCGGTCGACCCGACCAGGGCTCCCTGACCTCGGCGCAACGCCACCTGGGCCCCGTCCCCGAGCCGCTCGGGGACGGGGCTCCGCACTGCCCGGGGGCGGGGTGTCAGGCCCTCGGTGCCGCTGCCGCGGCACCGTCGAGCAGCAGTTCGACCCGGTCCAGTGCCGCCTGCGTCGACTCGACCAGCTCGGTGTTCCCCTTGGCGATCCGCAGCCTCAGAGCTTCTTGCAGATGGCTCCTGGCCCCTGCGAGATCTCCTCGCTCCATCAGGTGCTTGCCGGTGTGCTGGAGCGCGAAGTCGAGGAGTTCCGGGTGCCGGCTGCGCGCGGTGTTCAGCGCGCTGCGGTAGAGCGCGTCCGCCGCCTGCACGTCACCGGCGTAGCGGTGCGCGTCCGCCAGGTTGAGCCCGGTGGCGACGACCGCTCCGGTGCTGCCGATCGCCGTGGCGAGGTCGAGCGACTGCCTGAGGAACGTGCGGGCGTCCTCATGGTGGCCCAGGCACATCTCGCCGAGGCCGATCCATCTCGTCAGGACCCGAGTACGCGCGGGGTCGGTCTCCTCGGGCAAGGCCCCCAGTTCCTCACGCAGTCGGCCGACCGCGGCGGCCAGCTCGTTCCGGTCGGTGGGGACCATACGCAGGCTGTCGTCCTGCGTGATGAGGTGCTGGAGCACTTGACCCTCCCTCGTTCGGTTCTGCTCAGCGTGGCACTGCGGCTCGTCGGTCTACTGACGCACATCGGCCCTACCGCGAATTCCGTCGCCGCTTCGGCCGCGCCGAAGCGGCGACGGGCGGGGTTTCGCAGTGCCCGGAGGCCGTCCGGTAACGAGTCGGCATCCTCCGTGCGAAGGGCCATTGACACTCTGCTGACGGGGCCCGTACGGTCCTGTCCCAAGCGACTGGAAAGTTTCCTAACAGTTCGCCGCTGGTCCGACCGGAATACCGGCCGCCCCGAGGAGGAGGATCGTCGCGTGACCAGAAGCCACACCAAGGCCCCCCTCGCCGGCACTCCCAGCCTGCTGCGGGCCATCAACGACCGCGCCGCGCTCGAACTGCTGCTGGCGAACGGACCGCTCTCCCGCACCCAGATCGGCACTCTCACCGGGCTCTCCAAGCCGACCGCCTCCCAGCTGCTGGCCCGGCTGGAGGCGGCCGGGCTGGTGCTGCCGGTGGGGACCACGGCCGGCGGGCCGGGGCCCAACGCGCAGCTTTACCAGGTGAATCCCGCCGCCGGTTACGTCGCCGGACTGGACGTCACCAACAGCCATGTCCGGGTCGCGGTCGCCGACATCAGCGGCGCCACGCTCTCCGAGCACGTCGTCCCCACCAAGGGCTGGCAGGCCGCCGCGACCGTGCCCCGGGTGGCCGCCGCGGTCGCCGAGGCGGTCCGCGCCGCCGGGCTGGCCGAGGACGCACTGCACACCGTGGTGATCGGCGTCGGCGGCGCGCCCGACCCGGTCACCGGCAAGCTGCGGTACGCCTCGCACCTGCCCGGCTGGCACGCGCCCCGGCTGGTCGAGGGGCTGGCCGAGGCGATCGGCGCGCCGGTGACGATCGAGAACGACGTGAACCTCGCCGCCGTCGCGGAGCAGTCCTCCGGCGCGGCCGGCGGCTTCGAGGACTTCGTGCTGCTGTGGGCGGGCGAGGGCACCGGCGCCGCGATCGTGATCGCCGGCCGGCTGCACCGCGGCTTCACCGGCGGCGCCGGGGAGGTCGGCTACATGCCGGTGCCCGGCTCGCCGGTCCGGGACGTCCGCCGGCGCAACTCCGGCGGGTTCCAGGAACTGGTCGGCGCCCCCGCCGTCCGGGCCCTGGCCAAGGAGCACGGGTTCGCCGCGCCGACCGCCGAGGAGGCGGTCGCCCGGGCCCTCGCCACCCCGGGCACGGGGGACGCCTTCCTCACCGAACTGGCCGTCCGGCTGGCCGTCGGCCTGGCCGTGATCGTCGCCGTCGTCGACCCCCGACTGGTGGTGCTCTCCGGCGGGGTCCCGACCGCCGGCGGCGAACGGCTGCGGGCCCTGGTCGAGGAGGAGCTGGCCAGGATCTCGCCCGCCCGGCCCGAGGTCCGGGGCAGCGCGCTGACCGGCTCACCCGTCCTGATCGGCGCGCTGGCCCGCGCGCTGGCCGCCGCCCGCGAGGCGGTCTTCTCGACCCACTGACGTCCGACACACTGCCCGACGCACCGCCCCAGGCCCGACGCACAGCCTGCACCGCTCGACCCTGCACCCACCTCTCCCCATCCCGAACGCGGGACCCGAGGCAATGACGCCTGCCCGCGGCACCCCCAGGAGGACCTCGAAGTGCAATCCACCACCTCCCCCGCCCGCAGAAGCCGCCGGACGCTCGCCGCGGTCACCGGCAGCGCCGTCCTCGCCCTGCTCGCCACCGCCTGCACCGGCAGCAGCGACGGCGGCGGCAGCGACGACTCCGCCAGTGGCAAGGACGTCACGATCACCTTCTGGCACGGCTGGAGCCAGGACTCCGAGGTGAAGGCGATCAACGACAACATCGCCGCCTTCGAGAAGGCCCACCCCAACATCCACGTCAAGGCCGTCGGCAACATCGCCGACGACAAGGTCAACCAGGCCCTGCGGGCCGGCGGCGACGACGCCCCCGACGTGGTGTCCTCCTTCACCACCAACAACGTCGGCATGTTCTGTTCGACCAAGGCCTTCGTCGACCTCAAGCCGCTGCTGGCCAAGGACGGCATCGACGCCGCCAAGACCTTCCCGGCCGCGATGCTCAACTACACGCAGTTCCAGGGCAACCAGTGCTCCCTGCCGCTGCTCGGCGACGCCTTCGGCCTGTACTACAACAAGAAGGCCTTCGCCGACGCGGGCATCGCCGCCCCGCCGAAGACCTTCACCGAGTTCGCCGAGGTCGCCAACAAGCTCACCGTCCCCGAGGGCGACGGCTACAAGCAGCTCGGCTTCATGCCGCTCTACCACGGCTACGAGTCGACCACCGAGCACTTCCTCGGCCAGTACGGCCCCACCTACTTCGACCCCGCCGGCAAGTCCACCGTCGCCACCGACCCGAAGGTCGCCGCGATGATGAAGTGGCAGAAGAGCATGGTCGACAAGCTCGGCGGCTACGACAAGCTGGAGAAGTACCGCGCCACCTTCGGCGAGGAGTTCAGCGCCAAGAACCCGTTCCACACCGGCCAGGTCGCGATGGCCATCGACGGCGAGTGGCGCACCGCCTCGCTCGCCACCGACAAGCCGGACTTCGAGTGGGCCACCGCCCCGTTCCCGGTGCCGGACGACCAGCAGGACACCTACGGCCGCGGCTACCAGACCGGCACCATCGTCGGCATCGCCAGCACCAGCAAGAAGCAGGCCGCCGCCTGGGAGTTCGTGAAGTTCCTGACCACCGACACCGACGCGGTCGTCTCCTTCGCCAACGCGATCCACAACGTGCCGAGCACCTTCGCCGCGCTGGAGTCGCCGAAGCTGATCGCCGACGAGAACTTCAAGACCTTCGTGAACATCGCCAAGCACGCCAGCTCCGGCACCACGCCGGCCGTGGTCAACGGCGGCGGCTACCTGGTCTCCGTGCAGAACCTCGGCTACGACTACGAGTCCGGCAAGCAGACCGACCTCACGGCCGGCCTCACCGCCACCGCCAAGGAGATCGACGCCGCCATCGCCCAGGCCAAGTAGCGCGCACCCCGCACGCCCGGCCCGTCCTCGGAGCTCCCATGTCACTCGCGTCCGCCACCCGCAAGGGGGCCGGAGCGACCGCCCCGGCGGCCCGCACCCTCGCCTTCCTCTCCCCCTGGCTGATCGGCTTCAGCGTCTTCTTCCTGTACCCGCTGATCTCGACGATCTACTTCTCGTTCACCAAGTACAACGGCTTCGGCTCGCCCACCTTCACCGGCCTGAAGAACTGGGACTACGTCTTCAACGACCTCCCGGCGTTCTGGCAGGGCCTGCGCAACACCCTGTGGCTGGTCGTCGTCATGGTGAGCCTGCGGGTGGCGTTCGGTCTCGGCATCGGGATGCTGATCACCAAGATCAAGTCCGGGGTCGGCTTCTTCCGGACCGCCTTCTACCTGCCGTACCTGGCCCCGCCGGTGGCTGCCACCGTCGCCTTCGCCTTCCTGCTCAACCCCGGCACCGGCCCGGTGAACCACTTCCTCGGCGAGATCGGGCTGCCGCAGCCCGGCTGGTTCGCCGACCCGAACTGGTCGAAGCCCGCGCTCACCCTGCTCGCCATGTGGGGCGTCGGCGACCTGATGGTCATCTTCATGGCGTCCCTGCTGGACGTCCCGAAGGAGCAGTACGAGGCCGCCGAGCTCGACGGGGCCGGCCCGTTCCAGCGGTTCCGCTACGTCACCCTGCCGAACATCTCGCCGATCATCATGTTCGCGGTGGTCACCGGCGTCATCCAGACCATGCAGTACTACACGCAGGCCTTCGTCGCCGGGAGGGTCGCCGCCGGCAACGCGGGCAACTCCGGCCAGCAGTTCGAGCCCGGCTACCCGAACGGCTCCACCTGGACCCTGCCGCAGATGGTCTACAACCTCGGCTTCCAGCGCTTCAACTACGGCGCGGCGTGCGTCGTGGCCCTGGTGCTGTTCGTCATCTCGATGGCCGTGACCTCGGTGCTGATGCGCCGCAAGTCCGGCTTCATGGCCAGCGACGACTAGCGGCCCAGTGAGGACACGATCATGACTCTCAGCTCGACCCTCCCCTCCGAGGCACCCGGGAAGCGGACCGGCCGGGGCGTCACCCGCGGCCCCGTCACCGCCGCCGAGCGGGTCGCCCGCCGGCGCGCGCTGCTCAACTGGGTGGCCGTCCACTCGCTGGCGATCGCCGCCGGCCTCTTCTTCCTGCTGCCGTTCGTCTTCGTCTTCCTCACCTCGGTGATGACCGACAGCCAGGCACTCACCACCGACTACTGGCCCACCTCCTGGAACTGGGGCAACTACGGCAAGGTCTGGAACACCCCCGGCTTCCTCACCTGGTGGCGCAACACCCTGCTCTACGCGCTCGCCGGCACCCTGCTGACCGTCGTCTCCAGCCTGCCGGTCGCCTACGCCCTCGCGAAGTTCCGCTTCCGCGGCCGCAACCTGGCGATGATGGCGGTCATCTCGATGATGATGCTGCCGCCGCAGGTCACCATCATCCCGATGTACCTGTTCTGGGCGAAGCAGCTGGGCCTCGGCGGCTCGCTCTGGCCGCTGATCATCCCGATGGCCTTCGGCGACGCCTTCTCGATCTTCCTGCTGCGGCAGTTCCTGCTGACCATCCCCAAGGAGTACATCGAGGCGGCCCGGATCGACGGCTGCGGCGAACTGCGCACCCTGCTGCGGGTGGTCCTGCCGATGGCCAAGCCGGCCATCGCCGCCGTCGCGCTGTTCCAGTTCTTCTACTGCTGGAACGACTACTTCGGCCCGCAGATCTACGCCAGCAGCAACCACGACGCCTGGACCCTCTCCTACGGACTGGAGTCCTTCAAGGGCGCCCACCACACCAACTGGAACCTCACCATGGCCGCCACCCTGCTGGTGATGGCCCCGGTGATCGTCCTCTTCTTCTTCGCACAGAAGGCCTTCATCGAAGGCGTGACACTGACAGGGGTCAAGGGCTGATGTCCGCACTCAAACTGGCCATCATCGGCGGCGGTTCGACGTACACCCCGGAGCTGATCGACGGCTTCGCCAGGCTCCGCGACACCCTGCCGATCGGCGAACTCGTCCTCGTCGACCCGGCCGCCGACCGGCTGGAGCTGATCGGCGGGCTGGCCCGGCGGATCTTCGCCAAGCAGGGCCACGGCGCGGTCGTCACCACGACCACCGACATCGAGGCCGGCGGCGCGGACGCCGACGCGGTGCTGCTGCAGCTGCGGGTCGGCGGACAGGCCGCCCGCAACCAGGACGAGACCTGGCCGCTGGAGTGCGGTTGCGTCGGCCAGGAGACCACCGGCGCGGGCGGCCTCGCCAAGGCGCTGCGCACCGTCCCGGTGGTGCTCGACATCGCCGAGAAGGTCCGGCGGGCCAACCCGGACGCCTGGATCGTCGACTTCACCAACCCGGTCGGCATCGTCACCCGCGCGCTGCGGGAGGCCGGCCACAAGGCCGTCGGCCTGTGCAACGTGGCGATCGGCTTCCAGCGCCGCTTCGCCAAGCACCTCGGCGTCGACCCGGAGCTGGTCCGGCTCGACCACGTCGGCCTGAACCACCTCAGCTGGGAGCGCGGCGTCACCCTGCTGGACGCGCCCGGCGCGACCGGCGGCCGGGAGGTGCTGCCGGAGCTGCTGGCCGGTTTCGGCAAGGAGATCGCCGACGACATCCGGCTGCCGCAGCGGGTGGTCGAGCGGCTCGGCGTCGTGCCGTCCTACTACCTGCGGTACTTCTACCAGCACGACCTGGTGGTGGAGGAGCTGAAGGTCAAGGGCTCCCGGGCCGCCGAGGTCGCCGAGATCGAGCGGCAGCTGCTGGAGCTGTACGCCGACCCGGCCCTCGACACCAAGCCGGAGCTGCTCGACCGGCGCGGCGGCGCGTTCTACTCCGAGGCCGCGGTGCAGCTCATCGCCGCGCTGCTGGGCACCGGCGGCGGGACCTCGGTGCAGGTGGTGAACACCCGCAACGACGGAGTGCTGCCGTTCCTGCCCGACGACGCCGTGATCGAGGTGCCGGCCGAGGTCGACGCGGCGGGCGTGCGCCCGCTGCCGCAGCGCCCGCTGGAGCCGCTGTACGCCGGCCTGGTCGCCGCCGTCACCTCCTACGAGCACCTGGCCCTGGACGCCGCCCTGCGCGGCGGTCGCGACCGGGTCTTCGACGCACTGCTCGCCCACCCGCTGGTCGGCCAGATCGAACTCGCCGACCGGCTCACGGACCGGCTGCTCGCCCACAACCGCGAGCACCTCGCCTGGGCCTGACCCGCCCGGCCTCCGCGCCGGTCCCGTCCCGGCGCCGGACGGGCCCCCGGACCCCCGGCCCGCACCCCGTGGGGGGAGTGCGGGCCGGGCCACCGGCGGCCCGGCGGCCCGGCGGACGCCGGAAGGAGAAGCCATCCCCGGCCGGGAAAGACCCCCGGCCGGGCCACGTACGACGAGCCGCGGGGACCCGATGACCCACCAGCCCGAACCACACCTGCCCGGCGTCCTCGCCATCGACGCCGGCAACTCCAAGACCGACGTCGCCCTCGTCGGCGCCGACGGCCGTGTCCTCGGCTCCGCCCGGGGCGGCGGCTTCACACCGCAGAAGACCGGTGGCGTCGCCGCCGTGGCCGGCCTCGCCCCGCTGGTCGAGGAGGCCGCCGCGGCCGCCGGGCTGACCGGCTGGACCGGCCCGCTGACCAGCCACGTCAGCGCCTGCCTGGCCAACGCCGACCTCCCGGTCGAGGAGGAGGGCCTGCGCGTGGCGCTGGAGTCCCACCCCTGGGGCGTCAGCAACACCGTGGTCAACGACACCTTCGGCCTGCTGCGGGCCGGCACCGACGGCCCGCGCGGGGTCGCCGTCGTCTGCGGCGCCGGCATCAACTGCGTCGGACTGCTGCCGGACGGCCGCACCGCCCGCTTCCCCGCCCTCGGCGAACTCACCGGCGACTGGGGCGGCGGCTCCGGCCTGGCCGTCAGCAGCATGTGGCACGCGGTCCGCGCGGAGGACGGGCGCGGCGGGCCGACCGCGCTCGCGCCCGCGATCGCCGAGCACTTCGGCCTGCCCAGCGCCGTCGCCGTCGCCGAGGCCGTCCACCTCGGGCACCTGCCGTTCGCCCGGCTGCACGAGATCGTGCGGGTGCTGTTCGCGGTCGCCGGGGAGGGCGACCGGGCGGCGCTGGAGCTGATCGACCGGCAGGCCGACGAGATCGCCCGGCTCGCGCTGGTCGCCCTGCGCCGCCTCGACCTGCTGGACACGCCGACCCCGGTGGTGCTCGGCGGCGGAGTGCTGGCCGCCCGGCAGTCGCTGCTGCTGGACAACCTGACCGCCCGCCTGGCGCGGGAGGCGCCGCTCGCGGAGCCCCGGGTGGTCGTCGCGCCGCCGGTGCTGGGCGCGGTCCTGCTCGGCCTGGACCACCTGCGGGCCGGGCCGCAGGCGCAGGAGCGGGCGCGGCGGGCCTACGACCCGGCGCACCCGGTGGCCGCGTAGCCGCGCTCGCCCGCTCCCCGTCCTCCGCTCCCCCGCTCTCCGCCCTCTGTCCTCCGCCCCCGCCGGGCCCGCACGCCCGGCGGGGGCGGTCGTGCGTCCGGGACGGAAACAGTGGGGGGCGGTGGCCGGCGGGGACGGTGGAGCGGGAGCGCCACCCCGACAGCACTTTGCAAAGTGCTGTCGGGACTTTGCAAAGTGCTCCGGGGCGGCGGTGGCAGCAAAGCGGAACCGGTCGGACGGATTCCACGTGTACGCGGGTGTCTCGTCCGGTCACGTTCCTGGAAGACTCATCCCCATGACCGCGCCCCGCCGCCTCCTCCTCGCCGTGCTGCTCTGCTGCGCCGTCACCACCGGCCTGTCCGCCTGCACCCCGATCGACGAGGACCCGACACTGGCGATGTCCTCGGACGAGGTCGGCGACACCTACGACGCCGAGGACACCGACGACCTCGAAGACCCCGGGGAGGGCGGCTACCCGGACACCGAGGAGTACTGGTCGGCCCCCGAGGCCGGGGCCGACCTCGACCTCGCCTCCCCCGCCGTCTCCCCCACGGCTTGCGCGACCGGGGCCGGGCACCGGGTGGTCAAGGTCCTCGACGTCCGGGACGGCCGGCTGAGCGTCCGCCCGGTGCCGCCCGGCTGCCACCCCGACGCCGAACCGGTCGACCTCGCCCTGGCGGCACACGCCACCGCCACCCTGGTCGACCTCCCGCACGACGAGCCGGCCAAGGAGGTCCAGCTGCCCGTCCTCCTGGACCACCTCGACACCTGTCTGTCCGGCGGCGAGCCCGAGCTCCCCTACGCCTGCTACGGCGACACCTACGACCTGGTCGTGGACGCCCGCGGCCGGATCACCCGGATCCGGGAGCTGCGGGCGTCCTCCTGAGCCGTCCCGAGTCGTCCCGCGCGGGCGGCGGGACCGGCCCTTTTCGACGGCGCGGCTTGACCTCACGTGCGGTTGAGGTTGTCGGATGGTTCGTGACCGGTCCGAGCCACGCGGTCGATGCCCAGTCAGCGGCGTGGTCCTGGACCGGTCCCGGGGGCCGCCTCCGATCCTGCGATCGTGCCAGGAGGCGGCCCCCTCTCCCGTCCCCCCGGCCCGAGCGGTCCACCGCATCCCGGCCACCGCATCCGGTCTGCCGAATCCGGTCGACAGGAGCGGCGCGGGTGGCGCAGAGTCAGGACGCATGACGGATCTCGCCGGACTCCCGCCGCTCCCCGCCCGCTACCGGTCCGCGCCGGCGGCCGTCGCCGACGCCCCCGCCGTCGCCCGGCTGGTCGCCGCCTGCGAGCGCGACCTGCTCGGCCGCACCGAGAGCGCGCCGGGCGAGGTCGCCGCCGACCTCGCGCACCCCGGCCTCGACCCCGCCCGGGACGCCCTGCTGGTGCGGGACGGCCGCGGCGAGGTGGCCGGCTGGGCGTGGGTGCGCGGCGGACGGCGGAGCCGGGTGGACGTCCACCCCGGGCACCGGGGCGCCGGGTTGGGCGGGTGGCTGCTCGACTGGACCGAGGAACGGGCCCGGCGGGCGGGCGGGGAACGGCTCGCGCAGGCCGTGGAGGACGGCGACCGGGCCGCCGTGGGGCTGCTGCGCTCGCGCGGCTATCTGCCGTTCGTCTCCCAGTGGCAGCTGGGGATCGCCCTGCCCGCCGCTCCGGTCGCGGCCGCGCCGCCGCCCGGGGTCTCCGTGCGGCCGTTCCGCCCGGGCGACGAGCGGGCGGCGCACCGGATGACCGAGGACGCGTTCGACGAGTGGCAGGTGCGGCGCAGTCCCTACGAGGAGTGGGCGCCGCGGACGGTCGGGCACGACTCGTTCGCGCCCGCGCTCTCCCGGGTGGCCTTCGCCGGCGGGGAGATGGTGGGCGCGGCGCTGGCCCTGGACGTGCCGGGCTGCGGCGAGGGCCATGTCGAGCGGCTGGCCGTCCGCGCCGACCACCGGCACCGGGGGATCGCGCGGCTGCTGCTCGGCGAGGTGTTCGGCGCGTTCCACCGGCACGGCCGCGAGCGGTGCACCCTGTGGACGCACTCGGAGACCGGCGCGCTGCCGCTGTACGAGCGGTTGGGGATGACGGTCCGGCGCACCTCGTCGATGTACGGCAAGGCCCTCGGCGGCTAGGGCCGGTCTCTGGACGGGCCGCCGCCCCGGCCCCGCCGTTCGGGCGGGGCCGGGGCGGCGGCGGGGTGCTCAGGCCGTGCCGCGGCGGCGGCGCCGGAGCCGGCCGAGGGCGGCGACGCCGCCCGCGAGCGCGAGGGCCACGATCGAACCTCCCGCGAGCAGGGGCGTGCGGGAGGACGGTTCGGCCGGCCGGCCGTCGGCCCCGTAGCCGCTGGACATGCCCCGGGTGTCGTACTCGGTACCGGGCAGCTTGTCGGCGTAGCGGGCCTTGACCAGCTTCTGGTAGTCGGCCAGCGGCACCGCCGACTTGCCGTCGAGCCCTTCCCTGGCCTGGTCGTTGAGCGGCTCCACGGTGGTGAGCGTCAGCCGGTACCAGCCGCGGATCTGCGGCTCGGTGAAGACCAGGGAGCCGGGCGTCGCGCTGCCCGCGTACCCGGCGTCGCTGTCGCCGTCCCGCACCCCCGCCAGGTGCCAGCCGCCGCCCTCGGTCGGGGCGAGCAGCACGGTGGCGGTGCGGTCGTTGACGGCGCCGCCGAGGGCGGAGACCAGGTGGCTCAGCCGGACTGCCGCGGTGGGGACCGGCAGCGCCGTGCCCGCGACGAAGTCCGGGGTGATCTCGTGCACCGCGAGCGGGTCCTTGAGCGTGAACGCGGGCAGGCCGGCGCACGGTTCGGCCGTGTCGGGGACCGTCACCACGGTGTCGGACCCGGTCTCGGACCCGGCCCCGGGCAGCGGGGTGGCGAGGAAGCGGCAGACGGCGTCGTGGACGCCGACCGACCGCACCACGTCCAGGGCGGCCTGGTAGTCGGGGATGTCGACGGCCCGGGCCGGGCCGGCGGCGGACAGCAGCACGGACGCGCCCAGGACCAGGGCGAGCGGCAGCCGGGCGAGCGGGGTGAGCCGGGTGGGCCGGGTGGCATTCCGGCCGACGGGGACAGCTCGGTCACTCATGTGTCGTCCTCCTTCTCTGTCTTCTCGGTCTAGCCGGAGATGCCGGTGCGGGAGTGCGTCCACCGGAACGAGCTGTTGTTGACGTAGTCGTTGTAGTTCCACCAGGTGTAGGTGGTGGTGTCCGGCCACGGGTCGCCGACGGCGATGGTGCTGTTCGAGGTGTCGAAGCCGTAGACGACGTTCATGTGGCCCCCGCCGGTCTTCCAGCCGATCCGGGCGCCGAGCGGCCGGGCGGCCTTGACGTCGGTGGTGACCTCGGCGAACGACGCCGCGCGGCCGAGGCCGGTACCGATGTTGGCCATGCCCAGGCTGTACCAGGCGTTGGCCATGTCCTCGAGCCTGGCGGGCTGGTTGTCGCAGCTCGGCCCGCCGCTGTACTGGGAGGCACGGGAACAGAAGTCCGCCTGCGTGGTGCCGTATCCCTGGAACTTGGCGATGGTGAGCCCGGAGGCCGACCAGCACCACTGGGTCTTCTCCTGCTTCAGCATGGTGATCTGGTCGTAGGCGGACTCCGCCCGGGCCGTACCGCCGGCGGCCAGGAGGACCGCCGAGGCCGCGAGTGCCAAAGCCGGTCCGGTGACGGTGTATCTGAATCTGCTCATGTCCCTGCCTTCCCATGGGGCGTGGGCTGCCCAGCGCCATGACAGCGCGGACCACGGCCGTTCACCGGACGGCTCGTCGGAGGCAGGGCCAAAGGAGTTGTTAGCCGTATAAGATCCGGATGGCTTGAATCATTCGTAGCCGTAGGGTCCTTGGGGCACGTGGGTGTCACGGTGCCGGCCGACCCGTCGACAACTCCCGGAGTCACCATCCCCATGCGCCGACCCGTCCGCCCTGCCGGCGTCGCCACCTCTGCCACCACCGCCACCACTGCCGCCGCCGGTGCCGCTGCCGC
The DNA here is from genome assembly GCF_001279805.1 of Streptomyces sp. XY431. NCBI lineage: Bacteria > Bacillati > Actinomycetota > Actinomycetes > Kitasatosporales > Streptomycetaceae > Streptomyces > Streptomyces sp. XY431. The sequence goes on along the minus strand of NZ_LGDO01000291.1, from coordinate 4,109 downwards.
GCTGCTGCTGCTCACCGGCTGCAGCGGCGGGAACCTGTCCGCCCCGGCCGCCCCGCCTGCCGCGGCCACCCCGGTCGCCACGTCCACCGCCGTCGGCACCCCCACCGCGAGGCCCGAGGTCGACCCGGCCGCGGCCGTGGCGAGGGCGGGCAAGGAGCCGTACGCCGTCTCGGTCCGGTCGACGATCGAGATCGACGGGGAGGTGTTCATGGACATCACCTCGCGACAGAACCACAACACCCTGTACACCGGCCGGCAGGAACGTCACATCGGCGGCAGAACGACGGAGATCGTCGTCACCGCCGACGCCGAGTACCACCGTGTCGGCGGCCCGTCCGGCACCTGGACCAGAAGCTCGCTGCGATTCAACGACACCGCGGAGTACGACCTCGCGGGCTACGCCCCGGTCCTGCTCTCCCTCGGCCCGGAAGCCCGCAAGGGCGTGGAGACCCGCGACGGCGTTCTCGTCCACCACCTCGGCGGACATCTGGACCTCGACCGGCTCGGCCAGGTCTCCGCGCGGGCGCGCTCCGACGCGGAGTCCGAAGGCGCCACGGGCATCGACCTCGACCAGTGGATCGACGTCGACGGCCGCACCCGCTACGCCGAGAAGCGCTGGACCGAGGGCGGGACGACGGCCCTGGTCACGATGGCGTTCAGCGACTACGGCCCGCCCGAGGTCTTCGACTCCCCGATAGTGAACGGGGCCTGACGCGTCGGCACCGCCGGGCGGGGGGCCGTCCGGCGGTGCCGTGCCGGGGCGTTCCGAGTCAGCCGTCCGCGCCCAGCCGGGCCGCGATCGGGGCGGGCAGCGGGTACGGGCGCTCGGGCGGGAGGAGTCGCTGGGCCTGGGCCGCCCGGCCGCCCTGGACGAGGGCGGCGATCTTCCGGGCCTGCGGGGTGAGGTCGGTGATGCCGGTGATCCACTCCTCGGCGAAGGTCCGGACCAGGGTGCGGCCCACGCCCACCTGGATGCTGTAGTGGTTGAGCGCGGCGCCCCGCAGCGAGCGCTCCGGGTCCCACTGGACGTGCACCTCGGCGCGGGCGAGCTCCGCCGGGTCGGCGGTGGTCAGGACGGCGCGGCGCAGGGCCTCCTCCCAGCCGGCGCGGGTGATCCGGACGGCGAGCACGCGTTCCTGGCCGGGCTTGCGCGCCCAGTTGCTGCGGTGCATCAACCAGGCGAACGAGGGCTTGATCCAGGTCATCCGGCCGAAGGAGAACGGCGGTACGAACCGCTGGGCGGCGAGCGCGGGTTCGGCGACGGCGGGGGCGTACGCCTGGTAGAGGGTGATGGTGGTGGCGTCGAAGTCGGCCCGGATCCCGTGCTGCTGCTGCATGGCGCACGACTCTGCCAGCGGCACGGTGGGCGGAGCGACCGGTTTTCGACCGGGCCGCCGCGCCCGGGCCGCCGCGGACCCGGGCCGATCCACCGGACAAAACAGGAGGTGCGGAGCAGGAAGTCGACCGGACCGACTTCCTGCTCCGCACCTTCTGCTCCGCACCTCCTGCTCCGGGACGGGCCGGGTGTGCCTCAGAGCGGGCGGCCCCCGTCGCGCGGGGCGGTCGGGTGGCCGAAGCGGAACAGTGGGTCGGCGGTGTCGAAGGGGACGTCCTCGCGGGCGGCGTCGACGGCCGCGTCGGAGCGCGGGAGGTCGAAGGGGAGGGTGCCGGTCATCGGGGTGCGGCCGAGGACGGCGTCCAGGACGATGTCGTCGGCGGCGCCGAACTCGCCGACCAGCAGGGCCGCGTGGGGTGCCAGCGGGGTGAGGACGGCGGGGCGCTCCAGCTGGGCGACGAGCGCCGTGGGCAGTGCCCGGGCCAGCTCCGCCAGCCGGGCCGCCTCGGCCGGTTCGAACTCCAGCGAGCCGGAGTGGAAGGCCTGCTCCAGCAGCCCCTCGCGCTGCTCGTAGGGCGTGGCGAGGCGGACCACCGCGAGGTCGGCGTCCTCGGGCCGGTCGACGACGGTGCCGTAGCGGGCGGCCACGGCCGGGTCGACGCCCTCGACGTAGAGGCGGGGTCCGGTGAGCGGGCGGCCGGAGAGGTGGACCAGCGAGCGGGCCTGGAGCTCACGGCCCAGGGTGCGGCCCTCGGGCGCGCCGACCAGTTCGACGGCGGCCTCGACGTCCACGTAGGGGTCGTCGAACAGGCCGAGGCGGAACTTGTCGCGCAGGATGCGGCGGACGGACTCGTCGAGGCGTGCCTCGGTGACGGCGCCGGAGCGGAGCACGCCGAGGATCAGTTCCGGGTCGGTCTCGCCGCCGAGCTGGTCGGCCCCGGCGTGCAGGGTCAGCGCCACCTGCTCCGGCACGGACAGCTCCTCGACGCCCCAGTGGCGCGGCGGCAGGCTGACGATGCCGGGGACGTCCATGCCGGTGATGGCGTTGAAGTCGGTGCAGACCACACCGTCGAAGCCGTACTTGCCGCGCAGCAGACCGGTGATGACGTCGTGGTTGAAGTTGGCGCCGACCTCGGCCAGGCCGCTGCCGGAGGGGATCGCGTAGGCGGGCATGATCTGCGCGGTGCCGGCCTCGAACGCGGCCTCGAAGGGGCGCAGGTGCCGGTCGAGCGCGCCGCCCGGGTAGACCAGCCGGTGGCCGGCCGCGAAGTGCGAGTCCTCGCCCTTGAACTGCGGGCCGCCGCCGGGGAAGTGCTTGGTCATGCAGGCGACGCTGTCCGGGCCGATCGGCCCGCCCTGGAGGCCGCGGATGTAGGCGGCGATGATCCGGGAGGCGCGGTCCGGGTCCTCGCCGAAGGTGCCGCTGATCCGGGCCCAGCGCGGTTCGGTGGCGAGGTCGGCCATCGGGTGGATGGCGACCCGGATGCCGACGGCCCGCAGTTCGCGGCCGATCAGCGCGGCGTACCGCTCGACGAGTTCCGGGTCGTCGGTGGCGGCCAGCCCGATCGGCTCGGGGCCGGTGGAGAAGCCGCCGCCGGTGAAGGCGGTGGCCGGGTTGGCGGTGAAGCCGTGCCGGGGGTCGGAGGCGAGGGTGACCGGGATGCCGAGGCGGGCGGCGGCGGCGAGGTCCTGGACGTGGTTGTTCCACTCGGCCATGGCGCGGGCGTCGGGGACGGCCATCATGGCGAAGGCGGTGAGGCCGCGTTCGGCGATCAGGTGCTCGCCGGAGGGGAAGGGGCCCTGGTTGCCGGGGAGCATCCGGCCGTGGAGCATCAGGGCGGCCTTCTCCGCCTGGGTCATCCGGGCCAGGAGGTCCTCGACGCGTTCCTCGACGGGCAGCCGCGGGTCCTCGTAGGGCTCCATGGTGCCGTTGTGGTTGAGGTCGCGGAACGGCGTGCCGTCGGTGTGGTGCAGCAGCGCCGGGCGGCTCGCGGCGCTCACGCGGTCACCCCGGCGGCGGCCTTGGCGCGGAAGGCCGCGACGGTCCCGGCGTCCACGCCGCAGTGGGCGAGGAAGCCCTCGGTGCCGCCGTAGCGGCTGCCGATCAGCTCCAGGAAGGCCGCCATCGCGCCGGCCGGGGCCTCCAGCAGCGGGCGGGGGACGACCAGGGTGCCGTTCTCGTAGTCGTTCAGCGCGGCCCGGTTGCGCTCGGCCAGGCCCTCGAAGATCTGGGTCAGGGCCGCGCCGGTGCGGGCGTAGTCGGCGACGATCTCCTCGGTGGGCACGCCGAGCAGGTCGAGCAGCAGGGCGGTGAGGAGTCCGGTGCGGTCCTTGCCGGCGGCGCAGTGCAGCAGCACGCCGCCGGGGCGGGCGGCGGCCTCGACGGCGAGCTTGACGGCCTCGGGGGCGGACTCGGCCATCAGCAGGTAGAAGGCGCCGAGGTCGGCGTCGGTGGTCATGGCCCGCATGGCGGCCTCCAGCGCGCCGCTGGTGGGCTGGATGCGGGCGGCGACCACCTCGACACCGTCGGCCGCCGACACCGCCCAGTCGTCGTCCCGGACCTCGGCGTCGCCGCGCAGGTCGACGATCGTGCGGACGCCGGCGGTGCGCAGCTGGGCAGAGATGCCGGCGTTGTCGTTGGGGAACGGCTGGGCGGAGCGGTACAGGGCGCCGGGGCGGATCCAGCGGCCGGCGGGGTCGGCGAGGGTGGCGGGGTCGCGGAAGTTGACCAGGGGCATGGGGGGGGCCTCTCGGGGGGGGCGGGCTGGGGGGA
>NZ_LGDO01000290.1:0-797 GCF_001279805.1 Streptomyces sp. XY431 | reverse complement strand
AACGAGGACCCCCGCCCGTTCACCTGGACCAAGACCGCGGACGAGATCCTCGAACGGCTCGCCTCATATCTTGAACGAATTCCTGGTGCAGGACACTAGAAGGCTGATGAAGATCTTGCCCAGGTCGATCCTTGGAAAGCCCCTCCTTCCGCTGACCTACGCCTCTAACGTGATCAACGACGGCCGCGCGCCTTCCGCGCGACGATTCCACACATCAGGACAGGAGCGACACAACCATGGGCAGTGCCTCGGGCAAGTACGAGTTGGCCAGCAGTGATGACAACTACGACGCCTACCTCAAGGCGATCGGCGTGGGCCTGATGCAGCGCAACCTCGCGCTGAAGGCCAAGCCGACCGAGGAGATCACCGAGGTCTACGGCCGCTACACGTTGAAGACCCTCACCGCGCTGAAGAACACGGAGATCAACTTCGTTCTCGGGGAGGAGTTCGACGAGGAGACGTTCGACGGCCGCAAGGCCCGCACCACGGTGACCCAGGACGGGGACAAGTTCGTCCAGGTGCAGAAGTACGGCGACGTCGAGGCCACGATCGTGCGGGCCTTCGCCGACACGAGCATGGAGGTCACCTACTCGGCCAAGGGCGTGACCTGCGTCCGGAGCTTCCTCCGGCTCTGAAAGCCTGGTGGGGCGGGGATCCCCGACCCACCAAAATCAAGGTCCGCGCCGCGCCAAACTCGGCTAGTGTCCTGCACCAGGAATTCGTTCAAGATATGAGGCGAGCCGTTCGAGGATCTCGTCCGCGGTCTTGGTCCAGGTGAACGGGCGGGGGTCCTCGTT
>NZ_LGDO01000289.1:0-810 GCF_001279805.1 Streptomyces sp. XY431 | reverse complement strand
GTTGCCGGCCGGGTGGGCGGCGGCGTCGGGGCGCGTGTCGAAGAGGTGCTGGGTGTAGCCCTGGAGCAGCAGGGCGCCGGCGAGGGCCAGCAGAAAGGCGCAGAAGAGCACCCAGTGGGCGCGCAGCGGGCCCTGCCGGACGACGCCGCGTCGGCCCCGCTTCCGTGCGGGGGTGGGGGCGGGGGCTCGTCGGCCGGCTCTGCGGCGGGGTGCGCTCACGGCGGGTGCTGCTTTCGGGGGGGGGGGGCGGGTGCCTGGGGGTGGCGGGGTCCGCGGTCGGGGGCAGGGCGGCGCGGGTCGGGCGTCGGCGATCAGGGCGGCGCGGTCGAGGGTCTCGCGCTGGAGGGCGTCGCGCTACAGGGCGGCGCGGGTTGGCGTCGGGGTTCAGGGCGTCGGGGACGGCTTGCCGGTCTTGCCTCCGGAGGCGTTCCCGGAGTTGCCGGGCGCGTCGGTGGGACGCCCGTGGCCCGGGGTGGCGGTGGCGCTCGCGGTTGTCCCGCCGGTGCTGCCGTTGCCGCCGCCGTTGGCGTTCCCGCTCGGCGTGGGCGCGGTCGGCGCGGGAGCGGTCGGCGCGGGAGCGGCGGTCGGCTGGGCGGACGGGGACGGCACTGCCGGCTTCGCGGTGGTCGCCGCCGGGGCGGCGGTGGGGGGCTTCGGGCCGCCCGGGTCGATCACCGGGCCGCCGGTGCGGACCTCCTGCGGGACGGTCGGGTTGCCGGCCGGGTGGGCGGCGGCGTCGGGGCGCGTGTCGAAGAGGTGCTGGGTGTAGCCCTGGAGCAGCAGGGCGCCGGCGAGGGCCAGCAGAAAGGC
>NZ_LGDO01000288.1:0-818 GCF_001279805.1 Streptomyces sp. XY431 | reverse complement strand
GGGGGGGGGGCCCCCGGCCCCCCCTCCCCCCCCCCCCCTGCTGGTCCCCCCCCCCCCCGCGCCCCCCGCCGCGCCCGGCCCGCTGCGGGTCCGCACCACCGCGTACCGGCGCGAGCTGCCGGAGGTGAAGCACGTGGGCCTGTTCGGCCTGCTCCATCAGCGCCGGCTCGCCCAACTCGACGGCTACGACGACGCCCTGCTGCTGGACGCCGCCGGCCGCCTGGCCGAGGGCGCCACCTGGAACCTCGCCCTGCACGACGGCCGCGCGCTGGTCTGGCCGGACACCGACGCCGCGCTGCCCGGTGTCACCGCCGCCCTGCTCGCCCGCGCCCACCCGGGGCCGCAGCGGCGCGAGGCGCTCGCCCCGGACGGCCTGGACCGCTTCGTCGCCGCCGTCGCCGTCAACGCGGGCGCGGGCGTCCGCCCGATCGCGGCGATCGACGGCACCTCCTTCGACCCCGCCCACCCGGCGGTCGCGGAGCTGCGCGCCGCCTACGAGGGCGTGCCGGGGGACGAGATCTGACCTGCTGCCGGAACCTCCCGGGGGCCGGTGCCGAACGGCCCCCGGCCGCGCCGACGGCCCGGGCGCGGCGGCTCCACCCCCGGGCGGTCCGGAGGACACCCGGAGGACACCCGGGGGGATAACCCCACCCGACGTCCGCCAGTGGACTCCATGGTCCGCCGCACCCCGCCTTCCTAGCCTGGAACACGTCGACCACCGGCGACGATCCACGAAGGAAGGCCCACCATGTCACCCCGCCGTTCCCGCCCCCGCCCCCCGCCAACCGGCCACCCCGCCGCGTCCCCCGGGAACGCCG
>NZ_LGDO01000287.1:0-819 GCF_001279805.1 Streptomyces sp. XY431 | reverse complement strand
CCCGACGGACGGTCGCCGCCACGGTCGTCACGACGGAAACCGCCGCCACCACCGGTCGGACGGTCACCACGGTCATCACGACGGAACCCACCGCGGTCGCCGCCACGGTCGTCACGGCCACCACCGAAACCACCCGGACGGTCGTCCCGACGGAAGCCACCACCCGACGGACGGTCACCACGGTCATCGCGACGGAAACCGCCGCCGCCACCGGTCGGACGGTCACCACGGTCGTCACGGCGGAACCCGCCGCCACCACCGCCGCTGTAGGGGCGGTCGCCACCGCGGTCGTCGCGGCGGAAGCCGCCACGGTCGCCACCGCGGTCGTCACGGCCACCGCCGTAGCCGCCGCCGGCGGGACGGCCGCCACGGTCGTCGCGGCGGTCGTCGCGTCGCGGAGCACGGTCGTTGGACCAGCTCCCGCGGGACCGGGGCTCGTAGCCGCGGCCGTCGTCCGATCGACGCTCGGGACGGTCCTGGGGCTCGTTCGCCATCGTGGTGACTCCTTCTGCTTCTTCATCTCCACCGCGCACCGGGCAGCACCACTGCCCGCTCGCGGTTCGGCGCCGACCTCCTGGCCGTGCACCTTCTCCATTGTCCGACATCCAGGGACACCCCGCGTCCGGGCGGAAGTCCCTGATCTGCCGGTCGTACACACATGCGCACAACGCAAAAAAGCCGCGGCCCCCAGCGAATCGCTGGGGGCCGCGGCTTTGAATAATTGTTCGGCGGCGTCCTACTCTCCCACAGGGTCCCCCCTGCAGTACCATCGGCGCTGTGAGGCTTAGCTTCCGGGTTCGGAATGTAACCGGGCGTTTC
>NZ_LGDO01000286.1:0-823 GCF_001279805.1 Streptomyces sp. XY431 | reverse complement strand
CATGCACCCCGACCACCACCGCCGCACCACCCACGCCCTCGACGCCCTCACCCGCGGCGCCCACCTCCCCTTCCTCCTCCGCGGCACCCCCGCCGAATAACCGAGCCGGGAGTGGGAAGTCGGCCCCGTCGACTTCCCACTCCGGACCCACGGCGCCCGTGGCCGGAGTGCGGCCCCGTCGGGCGGACGTCGCCCCCTCGCGCCGCAACCGCACTGCCTGGGTGCTCCCATGACGCGCACCCGGATGGTGCGGTGGTCCCGGGACACGGCCGGGACCACCGCCTCATGTCACCGTCCGCACGGATTCCTACCGTGGAGGCACGCGTTGAGCGCACGGTCGGTGACACCCGACCGGCGCCGTGCAACGCCGGGTCGGCTCGGACGGCCCGGCGGCCCACGGACCGGATTCCTCCCGGCCGACGGGTGACGGAAGCGAGCTCTTGGAGGTTCGTAGATGAGTTGGAACCGATTCACGCTGGCGTCGGCCGACAGCGCCTCGCTGTCGAGCCGGGTGGCCGCGGTCTCCCGGATCGACGGCAGCATGGAGGTCTGGTGGGTCGCCCCCAACGGCTCGGTCCAGGGCGCGTACTGGTACGAGGGGTCGCCGTGGCGGCGCTACGAGCTCGCGCCCGCCGGTAGCGCGTCCGCCAACGGCGGCATCGCCGCCGTCTCGCGTGTCCCCGGAAGCATGGAGGTGTTCTTCGTCGGGGCGAACGGCTCCGTCCAGGACCGTTTCTGGTACGAGGGCAGTACCTGGCAGGGTTTCGAGCTCGCTCCCGCCGGGAGTGCCTCGACGACCGGTGGCATCGCGGCGGTCTCGCGG
>NZ_LGDO01000285.1:0-795 GCF_001279805.1 Streptomyces sp. XY431 | reverse complement strand
GCCGGGCGGCGCCGCGGCGGGGGTGCCGGCGCCGGCGGCCGCGGCGGCGGGGACGCTCCGGTCGGGGCTGCCGACGGTCCGCCAGCCGAGCCAGCCGGCCAGGCCGAGCGGCGCCAGCACGCCGATCACGGTCACCGTGCGCAGCAGCGTCGAGCGGCGCGGGCGAGGGTCCCGGCCGGGGTCGCCGGCGCTGTCGGGGGTCGCACCGGTGCTGTCGGGAGCGGTGCTGTCGGGGGCGGTGGGGCCGGACGGCCGGCGGGTGGTGCGAGTCACGGGTGGTTCAGATCCGGTCCTGGGTGCGGGGGGTGAGTCCGAACTGGTCGGCGATCGCCTTCCACTTCGTGACGAAGTCCTTCTTCGCCTGGGTGGCCTGCGGGTTGAGCTCGTCGGCGCGCTTCTTGTCGGCGGTGTTCGGGGCGCTGCCCGTGCAGCCCTGGGAGGCGACCGTCCGGGCCCAGCTCGCGTACGCCCGGTCGATGTCGGCGGACAGCTGCCAGGCGGACTTCAGCGACTGCACGGCGTCCGTGCCGCCGGGCAGGTCGGTGACGCTCAGCTGGGCGAGCTTGGCCAGCAGCTGGTCGCGCTGCTTGCCGCCGCTGTCGAACACCTGGGCGGCGGACTCGATGTCGGGCTTGGTCGGGCAGCTGTTCACCTTGGCGACCGCGTTGCCGATCGGGGCCTTGGCGCTCTCGCCCTGGGTGAGCAGCTCGTCCAGGGCCTTGGCCTGGGCCGGCGCGTTGGCGCCGGCGGCGGTCTGGGAGGGGGACGGGCCGGTGCTCGCCGCGGGGTCGGGGG
>NZ_LGDO01000284.1:0-876 GCF_001279805.1 Streptomyces sp. XY431 | reverse complement strand
ACACCGACCGACAGGAGAAGGGGCGTGGCACCGAGTACCCCGGGGTACTCGGTGCCACGCCCCTTCTCGTTCGCAGTTCGCAGTTCGCAGCTCACCATTCGCCGTTCGCCGCACGCTGGCCGGCCGAAAGCCGCGGCCCCCGAGAGGGCCGCGGCCGCCGTCACTCCGCGAACGCCGCCAGGTGCTGGGTGAACCCGCCCTGGTTCGGCGGCAGCGGCCGCGGTTCGAGGGGCGGCACCCGCTCCGGCTCCTCCGGCGACAGCACCGTCAGCTCCGGCTGCTCCACGCCCTCGGCCGCCCCGCTGAGCCGGACCCGGGTGCCCACCGGCACGGTGGAGCGCAGGCCGCTGACGATGCACCAGACGTCGAAGCCCTCGGACATCCGGATCAGCGACTTCTGCCGGGCCAGCGGCGTACGGGCCTGCTCGACGGCGCACCGCCGCACCACCCCGGTGCCCTCGCTGCGCTCCAGCCGCAGCTCGGTCGAGCCGCAGGTGGGGCAGAGCAGCCGCTGGAAGGTCGGATTGTGGCACCAGTCGCAGCGCTGGAAGTACAGCGGAGCGCTCTCGGTGTCGGCGTCGATGGCTGAGTGGACCACGGTGTCATCTCCCTGCGTTTGTACGGGCCCGGTGCTACGGCTACCGCCAAAAAGAGGATAGGGAACTCAGTGCCGCTCTGTGAAGGCACTGAGTTCCCTTTTCCTTGTGCACGTGCATAATGAAGGGTACTGAGTACCGTCGTGAACGTCGTGAAACAGGAGTGGCCGCTCATGAGCCAGGACTTCGATCTCTTCCGGATCTCCGAGGAGCACGGGATGCTCCGTGAGGCGGTGCGTTCGCTGGCGGAGGCGAAGATCGCTCCGTTCGCGGCGGAGGT
>NZ_LGDO01000283.1:0-882 GCF_001279805.1 Streptomyces sp. XY431 | reverse complement strand
TGGCAGGAGCGGGCGGGGTGGCAGCCGCGGGAGGGGGCGAAGGATCCGCTGCCGGAGGAGCTGGCGGCGTCGATGGACGATGAAACGATCTTCGGAAAAGTCGTACATAGACTAACCATGGGGGAAGCGGTCAACAGGGGGATCCTGGCGCGGTATCAGATCATCGTGGTGGAGATCCCCGATCCTTACCTGACGCCGGAGCGCCTGAGCGGGCCTGAGCGGAACGAGGAGGAGGTACGGGGGTTGCGGCTGGGCGCCGTCCAGGCGGCGATGATGCGCACCGCGACGGAGCACCGTCTCCGGACCATGATCACTTTCCATCGCAGGACCGTGGAGGCCGAGGCTTTCGCGGCCGGGCTGCCGAAGGTGGCCGCGCAGCTGCATGCGGACATGCCGGGCTTCTACCCGGATCCTGAGGATGTGTGGGTGGACTGGTTGTGCGGGGAGCACCCGGCGGACGAACGGCGCAGCGTGCTGGGGGAATTCGGCAGCTGGCCGGGTGTGGCGGTGCTGTGCAACTGCCGGGTGTTGGGCGAGGGTGTGGATGTGCGGGCCGTGGACTCGGTGGCCTTCCTGGACCCGAAGGGCTCCCCCGTCGAGATCGTCCAGGCCATCGGGCGGGCGCTGCGCAAGAAGCCGGAGGACGACAAGCTCGCCTCCCTCGTGGTCGTGTGCTTCACCCGGCCTGGGGAGAGCGAGGAGGACATGGTGACCTCCGCCTCCTACCGGCCGTTGGTGCGGGTGCTGCAGGGCCTGCGGGCCCACGACGAGGAGGCCGTCGACATGCTCGCCCTCCCCACCACCAACACTCCCAACGCCGCTCCGGTGCGGATCGGCACCGCGCCGGGCGAGGGCGAGGAGGAGAGCCGGCTGCTGGTGCGG
>NZ_LGDO01000282.1:0-904 GCF_001279805.1 Streptomyces sp. XY431 | reverse complement strand
GGGGTGCCCCAGGTGGGCAGCCGGGGCAGCCCCGGCGGGCCCCAGGGGGTGGGCGGGAGGGGCGGGCGGGAGGCGGCCTGGCCGGTCGGCGCGGTGCCGGCGGAGGAGCCGGGGGCGGTGAGGGCGTAGTCGTCGAGCAGGGCCTGGTACTCGCCGCGCATGATCCTGGTCTCGGCGCGGACGCTGAGCAGGCACTGGTAGCCGGGGTCGAGCGGGCCGCCGCGGAAGCAGGAGAGGCCGCGGACGACCAGGTCGTCGGCCTCGTCGAGGAGGTCGGCCCACTGGGACAGGGTGGCGAGGGAGACCAGCAGGTAGGAGCGGCAGAGCGGGTCGACGGGGGAGGCTTCGAGCTCGCGGACGCGTTCGCCGACCTCGGTCGCGGCGAGCAGGCCGCTGGTGGCGTCGAACTCGGTGAGCAGCGCGTAGGCGGGGGGTGCGAGCCGGTGCGGGGTGCGGGCGGCGAGGCGCTGGACGCCTTCGACGACCTGGAGCCAGCTGTGGCCGTCGTGGGCGGCGATCTGCGCGGTGGCGGCCTGGACGGCGTGCAGGACGTCCTCCTGGTCGGCGAACCGGTGCGCCAGCTCGTCCATGAGTTCGATGGCGGCGGCGGTGTCGCCGCGGGTGGCGAGTACGGCGCCGAGGGTGCCGGCGGCGCGGAAGACGCCTTCGTCGGTCTGCTGGAGGTGGACGGCCTCGGCGAGGTGGCGCAGGCCGATGGTGCGTTCGGCGGGGCCGAGGGTGACTTCGAGGCTGCCGAGTTCGGAGAGCAGCAGTCCGCGTCGGCGGTCGCTGAGGGGTTCGGCGAGGACGCGGCGCAGCAGGGCGACGGCGTCGGCGGGGCGGTCGGTGTCGGCGGCTCCGCGGGCGGCGCGGCGCAGGGTGTCGGCGGCCCAGTGGGGGGCGG
>NZ_LGDO01000281.1:0-907 GCF_001279805.1 Streptomyces sp. XY431 | reverse complement strand
GGCTCGGCGGTGAACCAGGACGGTGCGAGCAACGGCCTGACGGCGCCGAACGGTCCGTCGCAGCAGCGGGTGATCCGGGCGGCGCTGGCGGACGCGGGGTTGTCCGCGTCCGAGGTGGACGTGGTGGAGGCGCACGGGACGGGGACGCGGTTGGGAGACCCGATCGAGGCGCAGGCGCTGCTGGCCACGTACGGTCAGGACCGGCCGGTGGACCGTCCGGTGTGGATCGGTTCGCTGAAGTCCAACATCGGCCATGCGCAGGCCGCGGCGGGTGTGGGCGGTGTCATCAAGTCGGTGCTGGCCCTGCGGCACGGGGTGATGCCGAAGACGTTGCATGTGGACGGTCCGACGCCCGAGGTGGACTGGTCCGCGGGGGCCGGGAAGCTGCTGACGGAGGCCCGTACGTGGGACGACACCGGACGCCCGCGCCGGGCGGGGGTGTCCTCCTTCGGCATCAGCGGCACTAATGCCCACGTGATCCTGGAATCCGCGCCGGCCGAGGCCCCGGTCGGAGCGGCGGACGGTACTCGGCGTCCTGGGGCGGTGGTGTGGCCGGTGTCGGCGCGCAGTGCGGAGGCCCTGCGGGCGCAGGCGGAGGCGTTGGTGGCTCGGGTGGTGGCCGAGCCCGGGCTTGATCCGGCGGACGTGGGTTACTCGTTGGCAGTGGGGCGTGCCTCCTTCGAGCACCGTGCGGTGGTGGTGGGCACCGACCCGGACGGGCTGCTCGGTGGGGTGAAGGCGCTGGCCGAGGGCCGGACGGTGCCGGGGCTGGTACGGGGCGACGGGGTGTCGTCGGGTCGTTCGGTGTTGGTGTTCCCGGGTCAGGGTTCGCAGTGGGTGGGTATGGCGGTGGGGTTGTTGGCGGGGTCGGAGGTGTTCGCGGGGCGGATGGGGGAGTGCGAGCGGG
>NZ_LGDO01000280.1:0-57262 GCF_001279805.1 Streptomyces sp. XY431 | reverse complement strand
GGGCAGGCTGGGGTGGGGGCCGGTTACGGGCAACCTCGGCGGTGGGGAGCGCGGGCGGCGGCCGTCGTGGTTGGATGCGGTCGTAGCGTGGAACACCGACCCGGGGCGCCGGGCCCGTGACGCGGGAGCGGACACGGGAGCGGACGCGGGACTTGAGCGGACGACGACGGCAGGGACGAACGTGAGGATCTTCCACCGGGCACGGCACCGGCCGTCCGCCACCTGGCGGCAGACGACCGATCGGGCATTCACGCTGATCGGCGACGGACGCTACGAGGACGCCGGCGCGCTGCTGGTGATGGCGGCCGACCTGGAACCGTGGCTGTCGGACTCGTGGTTCAACCTGGCGCTGCTGCACAAGTTCCGCCGCGACTGGGAGCAGGCCCGGGCCGCCGGGCTGCGGGCGGTGGCGCTGCTGGACCGCGAGCAGGGCGCCCCCGACTGGTGGAACCTCGGCATCACCGCGACCGCGCTCCAGGACTGGCCGCTGGCCCGCCGGGCCTGGCAGGCGTACGGGCTGCGGCTGCCGGGCGGCCCGAACGCGCACGGCGACGGCCCGGTCAGCCTGGACCTGGGCACCACCCCGGTGCGGCTCTCCCCGGAGGGCGAGTCCGAGGTGGTCTGGGGCCGACGGCTGGACCCGGCCCGGATCGAGGTGCTGTCGATCCCGCTGCCGTCCTCCGGCAGACGCTGGGGCGAGGTGGTGCTGCACGACGGCGCCCCGCACGGGGAGCGGGTCACCGACGGGGTGGCGTACCCGGTGTTCGACGAGATCGAGCTGTGGGCGCCGTCACCGGTGCCGACCTACGTGGTGCTGCTCCAGGCGGCGACCGAGGCGGACCGGGACGCGCTGGAGCGGCTGGTCGCGGACGCCGGCTACGCGGCCGAGGACTGGACGTCCTCGGTGCGGCTGCTGTGCCGGGCCTGTTCGGAGAGCCGGATGGCCACGGACGACGGGCACACCGCCCACCACGACCCGCACGACGACGGGGACGCCGCGCACCCGGGCCACCTCAGCCATCTCAGTCCGGGCGCGGGCGGGATGTCCTGGCTGGCCGAACGCGAGTGCGGGATCGCCGCGCCCGCGCACCTGGTGCGGACCCTGCTGGACCGCTGGGCGGCGGCCGCCCCCGGGACCCGGGCGTACCGGGATCTCGAAGAGGTCTGCTGAGTACCCTGGTGAGGTACGCGTAGACCTATGGAAGCGGAAGACATGGCCGAGCAGCACGACCACGAGCACGAGCACGACGTGGAGGGGGCGGCGCCCGAGGCGCCCGTGAAGGTGGTCGGATCGGAGCCGGACCTGACCAAGGGCACCGCGCGTCCGATCACGGTCTTCGGCAACCCCGTGCTGCACCGTGAGGTGAAGGACGTGACCGCCTTCGACGGCGAGCTGTCCGCACTGATCGACGACATGTTCCAGTCGATGTACGCGGCGGAGGGCGTGGGCCTGGCCGCCAACCAGATCGGTGTCGACCTCAAGGTCTTCGTCTACGACTGCCCGGACGACGAGGGCGTGCGCCACATCGGGCACATGATCAACCCGGTGCTGGAGGAGTTCCCCAAGGACCGCCAGCGGGTCCTGGACGACGGCAACGAGGGCTGCCTGTCGGTGCCGACCGCCTACGCCGAGCTGCCCCGCCCCGAGTACGCCGCGGTGACCGGCCAGGACAAGGACGGCAACCCGATCCGCGTCGAGGGCACCGGCTTCTTCGCCCGCTGCCTCCAGCACGAGACCGACCACCTGTACGGCTTCCTCTACATCGACAAGCTGTCGAAGCGCGACCGCAAGGACGCGCTGAAGCAGATGGGCGAGGGCACGCCGCGCTACGCGACCGTCCCGAACGTGTAGTCGGAGCGCGGGAGCCGGCGAAGGCCGGTGCGGGCAGAGCGCCCGCACCGGCCTTCGTGCCTTTTGTGGTGCCCTAGGTTGTGACGAACAGCCACTCCGGGCCATAGGTGAAGTGGGGGCTGGCGGGGAGCTTGACGGCGTTGATCTTCTGGGCGGTGCGGCGCAAGTCACCCATCAGGCCGATGGCCGGGAAGATGTCCGCCGCGCTGGGGCTCCAGGCGTCCTCCAGGGCTCGCAGCATGTCGCTGTACTGCTGGTTGAAGGTGTGCAGCAGGTCCGCGGTGGTGGCGTCGGGCTCGTTGCCGGGGGAGTTGACCCAGCCGCCCTGGGGGACCCGGCCGACCGGGGAGGTGTCCGGCAGTGGCACGTCGGGGCCGACGAAGTCGAACTTCCCGTCCTGTCCGGTGGGGACGAACTTCTTGCCGACGGCGATCTCCTTGAACGCGTAGTAGTGGGCGAGTTCGCCCGGGGTACCGGGAAAGGGGTTCTCCGGGGAGGCGTCGGTGCCCTCGCCCTGGCTCTGGATGATGTGGATGGCGCCCAGGACGTCGTCGATGGTGTTCATCGCGACGATGTTGTTGCCGGCACCGTGGCCCGACCCGAGCGGGAAGGTCACCTGCTGGCGCCCGGTGAGCAGGTCGGCGAACTTGGGGAAGACATTGGCGATGCGCTGGTAGAAGGCGCCGATGGTGTTGCCGTCCGCTGCGAAGCCGAGCGGGTTCTCGGGCTTCTCGATGTCGGCGAAGAGCGCGGCGGACTCCCGGGTCAGCCCGCTGAGGAACACCTCCAGGCCGGGGTTCACGCCGCCGGGCAGCTCACCCGGGTACTTCGGGACTGTGAGCGGGTCGGTGAGGACGACCGTGCCGCCGATGCTGGTGAGCATGTTGCAGACCAGGCCGAAGTGCGACATCTCGTCGAAGACGATCTCGCGGATGGTGTGCCGGACCGGCTTGTTGTTGTCCGGGTCGGTGATCGACCAGAGGGCGGTGGCGTAGGGCGGGATGGTGGAGAGCTCCAGCATGATCGCCCGTTGGAGCGCGTCCTTCAGCTCCTGCTCCGTCCAGTCGTCCTCGGCGATGTTCATGAGCTGGACGATCGCGTCGCTCTCGTAGTCCAGGATTCCGCTCGTCACGGTGAGCCCCTTTCGTTCGGCCGTGGGGCGGACCGTAGTCGGGGGCGGGTCGTGTACGGACGCATGTCGCCGGTGCGGCCCGGGAGTTCATCCGGACGGGCGGCGTGAGGGGTCGTCGGGTGCGAAAGAGGCGCCCCCGTCCGGCGGCCCGGGCGGGGGCGCGTGCCTCAGGCGGCCGCCTCGGCGGAGATGTGGCACCAGACGAACTTGCCGATGCCGCCGGCGCGGGGGCAGCAGCCCCACTGGGCGGCCAACTCGTGGACGAGGAGCAGCCCTCGGCCGGCCTCGTCGGAGTCCGAGGCGTCGCGGAGGGCGGGCTTCTCACTGTCGGCGTCGTGGACCTCGATGCGGAGGAGGCTGTCGGCGAGGCCGAAGCGGATCTGGATCAGGCGCCCCCGGGCCGTGCGGGCGTGCTGGACGGAGTTGGTGACCAGCTCGGAGAGCAGCAACTCGCCGGTCGGGAGCAGGTTTTCGCTGTCGGGGTGGTCGGCGAGGAAGGAGCGCAGCTCCCGGCGGGCCGCGCCGGGGGACTTCCGGTGGCGGGGGAGCCAGCAGGTGTGTTCGGCGGGGGAGGGGGGAGTGGCGGAGACGGTTTCAGGCATGGCGGGGCCACCTCCGAGGGGCGTGGGGTGAAGACGGCTGAAGAAGGCATGGGAATGCCCGGGTGCCGAGCCGCCATGATCACCTTGTGTCATATGGCGGACTACGTTGAGTGGCATGCTCCTGGCGACTTCTAAGGTGCAAGTCCCCACTTTGGAAGTGATCAAAGATTGTTGACGGATGGCAGGGGAGGGCAGACTGGCAGATCACAGAAGTGGGGAGGTCGCGACGGTGCCCGTGAACCGGAATCCGACCGTTCGGCAGCGGCGGCTGGCCCGAACGCTCAAGGAGATGCGGACAGAAGCGGATCTGACGATCGCCCAGTCGGCCAGGCAACTTGCCTGCGCCGAGAGCAAGATCAGCCGAATCGAGGCCGCGCAGTCGGGTATCCGTCTGGTGGATCTTCGGCTGCTGCTTGATCTGTACGGGGTAGCGGAGCCGGCGACGCGAAGTCGGCTGGAGGCCCTATCGCGCGAGGGGCGTCTGCGCGGATGGTGGGATCGGTACTCGGACACACTGTCGCCGCTCTATGCCGACTTCATCGCGCTGGAATCCGATGCGTCGGACATGTACAGCATCCAGACGTTTCTGGTGCCGGGGCTGCTGCAGACGGAGGACTACACGCGCGCGGTGGTCCGTGCCCAGATAGAGGATGCGACTCCGGAGCAGGTCGAGCGGCTCACGAAGGTTCGTCAGGAGCGACGTGCAGTACTGACGCGGGAGGCTCCACTGCGGATGTGGGTAGTCCTCTCGGAATCCGTGCTGAAACACCGGATCGGTGGCCGGTCGGTCATGCGGGAACAGCTCGATTTCCTGGTGGCGAGTGCCGATCAGCCGAACATCAACATCCAGGTCCTGCCGGAGGAGTCTGACGTTCATGCCGCGCTCTTCGGACCTGTCGCGATCCTGAGCTTCCCCGAAGCGACGGAGACGGACGTGGTCTACGTCGACAGTCTCCTCAGCACGCTCTACATCGAGGAGCCGGAGGAAGTGTTCAAGTACACCAACCTGTTCCGCCGTGCCCTGGCGGAATCGCTGCCGCGCACCGAATCGGTCGCACTCATCGAGCGCGCAAAGGACAAGGTCTAGAAATGGCGAGTATGTTCCTGCTGTCTGCGTCCGCTGCCGGACTTGGGTGGCACAAGTCGTCCTACTCGGGTGCGCAGAGCGACTGCGTTGAGGTAGCGGAGGTCGTTCCCGCCATGATCGTCGGAGCTGGTTGGCGCAAGAGCAGTTACAGCGCCCAGGCGAACGACTGTGTGGAGACCGGGCCTTTGGTGCTGGGCGGTATGGCAGTCCGTGACTCCAAGGACCCGGACGGGCCCGCGCTGATGTTCCCCGCGGATGCGTGGGCAGCCTTCGTGGGAGCGGTAAGGGGCGGGGAGTTTCCGACCGGCTGAAACGACAGAGGTGCCCCGCACGGGCTGTGGCCGTGCGGGGCACCTCTATCAGTTCTTCTGCTTCTTAGAAGTCGTCGTCGAAGGCGACCGAGCCCTCGACCGCGACCTGGTACGCCGACACCCGGCGCTCGAAGAAGTTGGTCAGCTCCTGCACGTTCTGGAGCTCCATGAAGCCGAACGGGTTCGTCGATCCGTAGCGGATCGGCATCCCCAGGCGCGCCAGACGCTGGTCGGCCACCGCCTGGAGGTACTCCCGCATCGACGCGGTGTTCATGCCGGGCAGACCCTCGCCGCACAGGTCCTGGGCGAACTGGAGCTCGGCCTCGACGGCCTCCTCCAGCATCTCCGTCACCTGCTGGGCCATCTTCTCGTCGAAGAGGTCCGGCTCCTCCTCGCGCACGGTGTCGACCACCGACATCGCGAAGTCCATGTGCATGGACTCGTCGCGGAACACCCAGTTGGTCCCGGTCGCGAGACCGTGCAGCAGACCCCGGCTCCGGAACCAGTACACGTACGCGAAGGCGCCGTAGAAGAACAGCCCCTCGACACACGCCGCGAAGCAGATCAGGTTCAGCAGGAACGCCCGCCGGTCGTCCTTGCTCTGCAGCGAGTCGATGTGGTCGACCGCGTTCATGTACTTGAAGCAGAACTGGGCCTTCTGGTGGATCGACGGAATGTTCTCCACCGCCGCGAAGGCCGCGTTGCGGTCCTCCGGGTCCGGAAGGTAGGTGTCCAGCAGCGTCAGGTAGAACTGGACGTGCACCGCCTCCTCGAACAGCTGACGGCTCAGGTACAGCCGCGCCTCCGGGGAGTTGATGTGCTTGTACAGGCTCAGCACCACGTTGTTGGAGACGATCGAGTCACCGGTCGCGAAGAACGCGACCAGCCGGCCGATCATGTGCCGCTCGCCCTCACTCAGCTTCGCCAGGTCGGCGACGTCCGAGTGCAGGTCCACCTCCTCCACCGTCCAGGTGTTCTTGATGGCGTCGCGGTACCGGTCGTAGAACGACGGGTAGCGCATCGGGCGCAGCGTCAGCTCGAAGCCGGGGTCGAGCAGCATCTTCTCGCGGTCGTCTGACATTACTGGCACGCCTCGCAGGACTCGGGGTTCTCCAGGGAGCAGGCCAGCGCGGCCTCTTCCTCGGGGGTGAGGGTCGGGGTACCGACCGGGATCGTGTCGGCCGTCACCGGCACCGGCGCGGCGGTACGGGCGGCGCCCGAGGCGGCCTGGGCGATCCGGGTGGCCGGGCGCGAGCGCAGGTAGTAGGTGGTCTTCAGACCGACCTTCCACGCGTAGGCGTACATCGAGCTGAGCTTGCCGATGGTCGGCGCGGCCATGAACAGGTTCAGCGACTGGCTCTGGTCGATGTACGGCATCCGGGCGGCGGCCAGGTCGATCAGCGCGCGCTGCGGCAGCTCCCAGGCGGTGCGGTACAGCGAACGCACCTCGGCGGGCAGCCAGCCGAGCTCCTGCACGGAGCCGTTGGCGTCGCGCAGCGCGTCCCGGGTCTGCTGGTCCCAGACGCCGAGCTCCTTGAGCTCGCGCACCAGGTACGGGTTGACCTGGAGGAACTCGCCGGAGAGGGTCTCGCGCTTGAACAGGTTGGACACCTGCGGCTCGATGCACTCGTAGACGCCGGCGATCGAGGCGATCGTGGCGGTCGGCGCGATCGCCAGCAGCAGCGAGTTGCGCAGGCCGGTCGTGGCGATTCGGGTGCGCAGCGACTCCCAGCGGTCGGCCCACTCGGGCGCGGCGCTCGGGAAGTGGTCGATGTGCAGCTCGCCGCGGGCGGCGCGGGTCTCCTCGTACGCCTCGTGCCGGCCCAGCTGCTCGGCCAGGTCGGCGGAGCGCTCGTAGGCGGTGAGCATGATGCGCTCGGCGATCAGCGTGGAGAGGTTCTTGGCCTCGGCCGAGTCGAAGTCGATCCGCAGCTGGAAGAAGACGTCCTGCAGGCCCATCACGCCGAGGCCGACCGGGCGCCAGCGGGAGTTGGAGGCACCGGCCTCGGGGGTCGGGTAGAAGTTGATGTCCACCACGCGGTCGAGGAAGGTGACGGCGGTGCGCACGGTGGCGTCCAGCCGGTCCCAGTCCATCGCGTTCAGCAGGTCGGCGGCGGTGGCGCCGGCGGCGACGTGGGCGCCGAGGTTGACCGAGCCGAGGTTGCAGACCGCGGTCTCGGAGTCGTCGGTGACCTCCAGGATCTCGGTGCAGAGGTTGGAGCTGTGCACCGTGCGGCCGGGCAGCGCGGTCTGGTTGGCGGCGCGGTTGGAGGCGTCCTTGAAGGTCATCCACCCGTTGCCGGTCTGCGCCAGGGTGCGCATCATCCGGGCGTAGAGGGTCTGCGCGGGGATGGTGCGGACGGCCTTGCCGGCCAGCTCGGCCTTCAGGTACGCCTCGTCGAACTCGGCGCCCCACAGGTCGACCAGCTCGGGGACGTCGGCGGGGGAGAACAGCGACCAGTCGGCGTTGGCGTTGACCCGGCGCATGAACTCGTCCGGGATCCAGTGCGCCAGGTTCAGGTTGTGGGTGCGGCGCGCCTCCTCACCGGTGTTGTCGCGCAGCTCGAGGAACTCCTCGATGTCCGCGTGCCAGGTCTCCAGGTAGACACAGGCCGCGCCCTTGCGGCGGCCGCCCTGGTTGACGGCGGCGACCGAGGAGTCGAGGGTGCGCAGGAACGGCACGATGCCGTTGGACTTGCCGTTGGTGCCGCGGATCAGCGAGCCGCGGGAGCGGATCCGGGAGTAGGACAGGCCGATGCCGCCGGCGTGCTTGGACAGCCGGGCGATCTGCGCGTAGCGGGAGTAGATCGAGTCCAGGTTGTCCAGCGGCGAGTCCAGCAGGTAGCAGCTGGACATCTGCGGGTGCCGGGTGCCGGAGTTGAAGAGGGTCGGCGAGGAGGTCAGGTACTCCAGCCGGCTCATCAGGCGGTACAGCTCGGCCACCTCGCGCACCGACTGCTCGGTGTCGCCGACCGCCAGGCCACAGGCGACACGGAGCAGGAAGTGCTGCGGGGTCTCGACGACCTTGCGGGTGATCGGGTGGCGCAGCAGGTAGCGGCTCTGGACGGTGCGCAGACCGAAGTACTCGAAGCGGTCGTCGCCCTTGGCGTCGATCAGCGCGTCCAGGGTGGCGGTGTGCTTGGCGACGAAGGCGGCGGTGGTGTCACCGATCAGGCCCTCGGCGTGGCCGACGGCGATCGAGCTGGAGAACGAGACCACCTGCTGGGTGGCCGCCTCGTCGACGATCTCCAGCGCGAGCAGTCGGGCCGCGAGCTTGGAGTACTGCGGGTCCTCGGCGATCATCGACGCGGCGGCGTCGACGGCCAGTCCGCGCAGCTCGGCGAAGTCCGAGCCGGCGTGCCGGCCGCGGAGCGCGGCGGCGGCGACATGACCGGGGTCCACCTGGGGGAGGTCGGCGCTGCGGTCGGTGAGAAGGCGCAGGAGCGCACCGCCGGGATCGGCGACCGTCGGGTCGGCGGGGACGGAGCTGGAACCCTGGGCGGGCAGGACGACTGAGGCAGCGGTGGTCAAGGCGCTTCTCTCCTGGCGGCGGTCGACGGCGGTGGATCGGGGGCCGGGCCGTTCGGGCAGGGGAGTACGCCGCGCGGGCCCGTGGGCGTCGCGCGCGATTCGTCCCCGGCCCGCCCGCGAGGCCCGGAAGTGGTGCTGGTGCGCATGGCCTCTGCGGGGAGGCGCCGGCACGCCGTCGGCAGGTACTCGGACTCGCGGGCTCCCTGGGGAGGCGGCCGCACACCGCTGCGGGGCAGTCCCGGATTCGCACCGGGTTCCCCTGCTTCGACAGCAGGAGTGAGCATACATCTAGTGGCGCTCGTCCGACGAAGCCCCACATGTAGTGTCGCGAGGCTGCGTGTCGTGGGTCGGTTGCGATAGGCTGCGGGGGCTTTCGGCGCCCCTCAGAGCGGCCTGTGCCACTCCTGGGCGGGCTTGGCGGCGCACAGCCGCATCCGCACCTGGGGGCCGTTCCCGGTGCCCGTGGGGCCGGTCGCGGGGTTCTCCAGACACTTCCCGGAGTCCTCGTTGATCAGCTGCCCGCCGTCGGTGGCGCGCCACCGCTGGTCGGGTCTGCGGGTGCAGCCGGTGAGGACCGGGAACCCGAGGTCCGGGTCCTCCAGACAGCGTCCGGCCTGGCCGACCGAGCCGTCCTCGCCCATGGTCCAGCTCTGCGCCGGGGAGCCGTCGCAGGTGGCGGCGCCGACCGCGGCCGGGTCGCCGGCCACCCGGCTGTCCAGGCAGTAGCCGGGCACCGCGGAGGTGACCGCGCCGCTGGGACGGCCCGCGGCGACCTCGAACGAGAACGCGTCGGTGCCGAGGCCCGCGCCGCCCTCCCAGATCTCGAAGCCGGCCTGGACGGCGCACAGGTACGAGCCGGCCGGCACGTAGCCGCGCTGGACCGCGTCGCGGGTGAAGGCGCGCAGGTCGAGGTCGGTGACGACATTGGTGGCGGAGGCCGCCTCGTAGGTGATCAGGGTGTGGCTGCTCTTCTTCGGCGCCTCGTACACCCGGTAGGCCTGGCCGCCGCTGCGCAGCTCACCGGACTGCTTGCCGAACGGCGAGGTGCCGTTGCCGCGCAGCCAGATCATCACCTCGGCGCTCTCGGTGAACGAGCAGCTGCCCCGGGTGGTGCTGTACCAGAGGTCGTAGGAGGCGTTCCAGACGCCGCCGTCCACCTGGGTGGTGCGCCAGGTGCTGGTCGCGTACCGCAGGTTGTCGACGGCGATGGGCAGCGGGCTGACGCCGTCGTTGCCGAGCGGGGTGCTGATGTGGGGGTAGGCGCCGGGACCGCGGGCCGGGTCGGTGAGGTTGCCCCGGGCGACGGCGCTGCGGGTGACGGCGAAGGCGGCGCTGTCGTTGCCGCCGTGCACGCACAGGCCGCCGGTGGCGTTCCACTCGTTGGGATTGATGACGTAGCGCCCGGAGTCCACCGGCTGCGAGGGGTAGCGGTTCTGCGCGGTGGAGCACAGTTCGCCGGGCTCGGGAGAGGTCAGCGGCGGCGGGGGCGGGGCGACGGCGGCGGTCGAGGGGGCGCTCTCGCGCGGGATCAGCACGGCGCACAGGCAGAGCACCAGAAGGGCGGTGGGCGCGAGCCACCACCAGGCGCGCGGCCGGGGACGCCCGGGGCCGGGCAGGAACGGGCGGACCATGCTCTTCGCCTCCCAACGGGGTACTGGTGTTCGGTGTACGGGCCGGCCGGTGCCCCGGCGGCCTCCTGCGGGCGGACGGGCCCGCGGTCGGTCGAGGCTATCCGGCGGCGCCCGACGGGGAGCTCCGGGGCTTGGTGGTGGCCGGCTTCCGGCTCGGGGCGGTGGACCCGGACGGCTTGGTGCCGGTCCCGCCGGTCGGCTTGGCGCTCGGCGAGGGCACCGCCGGGGCCGGGGCCGAGGGCGTGGCGGCGGGCGGCGTGGTGGGCGGCGGCACGGTGAGCAGCGGCTGCGAGCGGACGGTCCACTGCCCGGCGTACCGGGGCGCGGCGACCCCGGCGGCGTACGCCGCGCTGGCCGCGGTGGACGCGGTGACCCGCCAGTCGACCTCCTTGACCGCCTCGTACCAGATCAGGCCGATGATGTCCGGGTGCCGGGGCAACTGCTCGAACATCTCGGTGATCCAGCGGGCCTTCTGGCCGGAGCTGTCGGTGGCGGCGGTCTCGGTGATCACCACGGGCTTCGGGCTGAAGGTCCGCAGCTTCTTCAGCGTCGGCTCGAAGATCTGCTCGAAGGAGGCGTACTTCTCCAGGCCGACGGTGCCGTAGTAGCCGGACAGGCCGATCCAGTCGACGTAGTCGTCACCGGGGTAGAGCGAGTCCAGCGAGGTGGCGTTCTCGTAGTCGATGTTCGGGCTCCACACCCAGACCACCTTGTCGGCGCCGGCCTGCCGGAAGAGGTCGTGGACGTGCTTCCAGGCCTGCACGTACTGGCCGCGGCGGTTGCCGTTGGCCTGCTCGGCCCACGGGTACCAGTAGCCGTTCATCTCGTGGGCGAAGCGCAGGGCGATCGGGTAGCCGAGGCTCTTGACGCCCTCCGCCCACTGCTTGATGTAGGGGTCGAACTCGCCGCCGATGATGCGGCTCAGCGCGTAGTCGGGCTGTTCGCCGCGGAGCTTGTCGACCTTGGACTCCTTGTGGAAGTCCCAGGGCTCCCAGGCGACCATCGGCATGATGCCGCGTTCGGCCACGGTGTCGAAGACCCGGCGGTCGAACCGCTTGTCCCACCAGCCGACGGAGAACTCCAGCACGTTCGGCCGGTGCTTCACGGCGGTGGCGAACTCCTCGACCGGGTCGAGGTCGTAGGGGCCGGCCTTGGTCATGAGGCCCATGAAGGCGCCGCCGGGTGCCGGGAACGGGGCCGCGGCCGGTTCGACCGGTGCCGGGGCGGGGCTGCCCGTGTCCTCGCCGCCCGTCGGGGCGGGCGTGGGGACGGGCGTCGCGACGGGTGTGTCGGTGGGAGCCGCGGTGGCGGCGGCGGTCGGGGCCGGTGCCGCCAGGGCGGCGACCAGCCAGTCCGGCATCGCCGTCGGCGCCTTGCCGGAGAAGGCGTACGGCTCGGGCGCGTGGCGGGCGTTGTACTTCGGCGCCAGCACGAAGGCGTAGCTGGCCAGCAGCGCGAGCGCGAGCAGGCCGACGATCCTGGGCACGGTGATCCGCAGCATCAGCGACCGCCCTTCCGGCCGCCGCCGGCCGGGGCCGGCTCCAGCAGTTCCGCGAGTTCCCGCTCGGGGCCCGTCCCGGGGCCTCCCGCGGCTGTTCCGTCCTCGTCCGGTCCGACGGGCTCGGCCTCGTCGCCGGCGTCGTCCATGCCCTTGAGGGCCTCGAGGGCATGGTCGCCGGCGTCGTCGGAGCGGCGCGGGGCGGGCAGTCCGGCGGCGGCCCGGCGCTCGGCCCGGGCGACCCGGCGCGCGCTGACGAAGGAGATGACCGGCGGCGCGATGCCGGTGAACATGCTGACGCCCGCCCAGAACCGCAGCAGCCAGATGCCGTGGTGCAGGGCGAAGCTCGCGGCGAGCAGCCCGGCCGCGACGGCGGCCCACAGCAGGTGCAGCCGGAAGGTCGACAGCCGCTCGGCACTGCGCAGGTCGCCCTTGGCGGTCACCGCGTAGGCCAGCGGGCGGCGCAGCAGCGCGGCGATCGCGGCCGCGAGGTACACCGGTCCGGCGAACAGGGCCAGGCCCATGCCGGCCATGCCGATCTCGCGCCGCTCGTGGGCGGCCAGGTTGAAGCGCCGCAGCCAGAGCCAGAGCAGGAACCAGCTGCCCATGCTGGCACCCCAGAGCGAGCCCCAGAGCACGGTGTCGAGCTGGATCGAGGTGATTCCGCAGGCCAGGTAGACGGCGGTGGCGAGGCTGCCCAGGACGGTGGTCACGGCCACGCTGGGGTAGTAGAACTGGACCAGTCCGTACAGCACCCGCTGGCGCGTCCGCAGCCGGATGCCCTTGCGCAGCCGGGTCTTCAGCAGGATCTCCCAGATGCCGAACGCCCAGCGCTTCTGCTGGTTGAAGTAGTCGGTCCAGGAGGTCGGGCCCTCGCCCACGGCCAGTACGTCGGGGGTGTAGACGCCCTTCCAGCGGCGTCCGGTGGCCGGGTTCTCGGTGGCCTGCACCCGCATGCTGGTCAGGTGGTCCTCGATGATCGAGTCCTGGTAGCCGCCGATCTGCTGCCAGGCGGCGGGCCGGTAGAGGTGGTTGGTGCCGATCAGCAGCGGGGCGTCCATGCCGTTGCCGCCGCGCTCGACCAGGCCGGAGAAGAGGTACTGCTGCACGGAGGCGCCGTGCGCGACCCAGTTGTCGTACATGTTGCCGTACACCTGGGGGGCGACCACGAAGGCGGTGTCGGGGTCGCGGAAGTAGCCGAGGGTGCGTTCCAGGAAGCACGGCAGGGGGACGTGGTCCGGGTCCATCTGGGCCACCACGTCGTACTTGTGCTCGTGCTCGGCCCGCCAGGAGTTGTGGTTGCCGGACTTGGTCTTCGCCCGGAACTCGCCCTCGGTCCGGTTGTACTCGGGACGGCCCTTGCGGCTGAAGTGGTGCACGCCGAGCCGGGCGGCCATCGCCTTCACCCGGTCGTCGTCGCCCTCGTCGAGGATCCAGACGTCGACCTCGCCGTCGTACTCGATCTCCAGCATGGCCGCGAGGGTCTGCTCGACGATCTCGATCGGCTCCTTGGACGGCACGATGGTGGTGAGCACCGCGACCTTGAGGCCGGGCCGGGCGGTCACGGGTATCGGGTCCTTGGCGCGGAAGGCGAACACCCAGACCGCGAGGTTCTGGACGAGCCGCACCAGTTCGACGGTGACCACGGCGCAGAAGCAGAGCCGGGCGACATTGACCCGCCAGTCCGGGGACCAGCCGACGCCCGGCCCGGGTATGTGCGAGGGCAGCAGCAGCCAGCCGACGAACACCAGGCCGGCCACCGCGTTCAGGGCGACCAGCAGGGTCAGGACGACCTTGACGCCGAGCGAGGAGACGGCGCGGTAGCGGACGGTGTCGACGCTCTCGCCGTCCTGCAGCGGGCCGGTGGCCTCGGCACAGGCCAGGTAGTTGCGCCGGGCCGAGGCGTTGCGGGACTGGCTGCGGGTCGCGCGCCGCTCGTGCGGGGCCTCGGGGAGGAGCCTGCTGTGGCGCCCTCGTCCGCGCCGGCCGCCGCTGGTCGTCGTCCGTTCGTCGGTGGAGTCCACCAGCCCAATCCCCCGTTGTGGGCCGTCCCGCGGTCGGGGCGGCTTCGGTTGTCCTCGTTCTGGCCGGTGCGTTCGTGGTGCCCGCCGTGTGGGCGACGGGCCCGGTGGCCCCGCCGTGTGGGCGGCGGGCCCGATGGCCGCTAGTGAGCATAAGGGCACCCCCCGGTGACGGGTCACCGGGGGGCGGGGACATCGTCCGGACGCTGTTCGTCCGGATGTTTCCGAATCAGGGGGTGATCTTCACCGAGTTGGCGATCTGGTCCATCAGCGTCAGGGCCGGGGCCTCGGTGGCCTGGTCGAGGCAGATCTGCAGCACCGGCACGGTGGTGGCGCCGGCCGTCGGGGTCACCTCGAGGACGCCGCAGTAGGCGTCGGGGGTCGAGGAGCCGCTGGACATCGGCACGTGCCAGAGCGCCAGGTAGCCGTCCATGCCCTGGATCTTGACGGCGGACTGCTTCAGCGGCTCGGGCGGCGTGGGCGCGTCGGAGCCGAAGCGGGTGTTGTAGAGCAGCTGGCCCATGCCGAGGACCATGGACTTCGGGTCGGCCCAGCCGCCGTTGAAGACCCGGAGGTTCTGGACCACCAGGCCGCGGGTGCAGGCACCGCTGCCGTGGCCGACGCAGGCGTACGGGGAGACCGCGTAGCGCACGTCGGTGGGGTTCTTGGCGTCGCTCTGGACCTGCCAGTCGGCCGGCAGCAGGAAGTTCATCTTCGACTCCTGGCCGGTCACCGGCTTCCCGCCGGGGTACTGCTGACCGCCGGTCAGGGTGGCGCCCATGAAGCCGTTGGGGCTCTTGGGGTCGGCGGTGGTGGTCGGGCTCGCGCCGGCGCCGGCCTGCTTGGCGGTGCCCTTGTCGGCGGTCCGGTTGCCGACGACGTAGCCGGCGCCGGCCATGACCACGGAGAGCAGCACGGCGCCGACGCCGAGCAGCAGCTTGCGGCGGCCGGTGTTGGGCTCGACGGTCTCGAACACGACGGAGGTCGGCGTGAACGGCTGCGGCGCGGCCGGCGCGGCGGCGGGCGTGACCACCGTGGGGGTCGCGGAGACCGAGGGGGCGGGACCGAACGCGCCCGGCGCGCTCTGGCCGGCGGCGCCGCCGGTCCCGGAGCTCACCGTCGCGGCGTCGGCCGCGGACTTCGGCCGGGTGCGGCCGCTCCACGCGGAACCGTCCCACCAGCGTTCCGTATTGGGCTGGCCGGAAGGATCGTCGTACCAGCCAGCCGGCGTGTTCCCCGTCGTCATGCGGCGGATCCTAGCAGCGCCCAAATCCGATCGTCATACCCGATGGTGGATCGCAACCTCGGCCTCGGAAGTCGGCCGGTCGGCGTCGGCCGGACGCTCAGAACGCCATGCTGTAGACCATCAGATCGATACCCGGCACCGGGGACCAGTCCCGCTCGGGGGCGCGACCGAAGCCGACCCGCTCGTAGATCCGGTGGGCGGTGGTCATCGCCGGCTGGGTGGAGAACGCCATCCCGGTCAGGCCGAGTTCGCGGCTGCGGGCGAGCGCGGCGCGGACCAGGGCCTCGCCGACGCCGCGCCCGCGGGCGGCCGCCGCGGTCGCCAGCATCCGGATCTCGCCCTCCTCGGGGGTGGCGATGTCCGCCCAGGTGGTGCCGCCGGCGGCGAAGGTGACGCAGCCGAGGACGGTGCCGGCGGCCGAGTCGACCGCGACCAGGAGTTCGGCCTCCTCGGCCCGGCGGGCCGCGTCGCGCAGCCGGTGGACGTAGTCGCCGTCGGGTGCGGTGTGGCCGTCGCCGACGAAGGCCTCGACGGTTATGCGGCCGGCTTCCTCGAACTCCTCGGGCCGGGCCGGGCGGATGACGATGTCCATTCGGCCAGTCTGCCGGAGCCGCCGGGGAGGACGGTGAGCGGGGGCCCGGCATCGGCGCCGGTGGGGGAGGTGGCGGTGGTCGGGGCGGCGGTGCGGACGGGGTCGGTGGCGGGGTCGGCGGACGGGCGGAGCGAGGCGGCGGGCATGGTGCCGTGGAGCCGGTCGGGCAGGGCGGGGTCGACGGGGTAGCCCCCCTGACGGTGCCAGTTGTCGCGTCCGGTGGCCTTCTGCGCGGCCACCTCGCGTCCGATCAGGGCACCGAGCAGGCCGAATCCGCCGACCGTCCCGAGCAGGGCCAGTGCGCTGGCGAGCGTGTCGGAATCCATGTCTCCACTCTCCCGTCGGCGCCGGTGCCGGACGAGTGGCAGGAATGCCCGAATGCATCGAAAAACTGCCAACGCCGGGGCTACCCTGTCGGCATGCTCAAGAACGTGGTCGCGGTCGTGATGGAAGAGGTCCACCCCTTCGAACTCGGGGTGGCCTGCGAGGTGTTCGGCCTCGACCGGACCGAGGACGGACTGCCCGGCTACGACTTCGCGATCGCCGGCGCCCGCCCCGGTCCGCACCGCACCCACGCCGGTTTCACCATCGACGTGCCGCACGGCCCCGAGCGGCTCGCCGCCGCCGACCTGGTGGTGGTCACGGCCACCACCGTCAGCCGGGAGTACCCGGAGCCGCTGCTGGAGGCACTGCGGGCGGCCCACGCCCGCGGCGCCCGGGTGCTGTCCATCTGCAGCGGCGCGTTCGTGCTCGGCGCCGCCGGACTGCTGGACGGCCGCCGCTCCACCACGCACTGGCGGTACAGCGCCGAACTGGCCGCCCGGTACCCGCGGACCACGGTCGAGCCGGACGTCCTGTACGTGGACGAGGATCCGGTGATCACCTCCGCCGGTACGGCGGCCGGCATCGACGCCTGTCTGCACCTGGTCCGCCGGGTGCAGGGCGCCGAGGTGGCCCGGGGCATCGCCCGCCGGATGGTGGTGGCCCCGCACCGGGAGGGCGGGCAGGCGCAGTTCGTCTGCCGGCCGCTGCCGGAGGGGGACGGCGACTCGCTGTCCCCGCTGCTCGACTGGATGCGCCACCACCTGGACGAGGAGTCGACCGTCGAGCAGCTGGCCGCCCGGGTCCACATGTCGCCGCGCACCTTCGCCCGGCGCTTCCACCAGGAGACCGGCACCACCCCGCACCGCTGGCTGATCGGGCAGCGGCTGCTGTTCGCCCAGCGGCTGCTGGAGTCGACCAGCGAGCCGGTGGACGCGATCGCCGCCCGCTGCGGCTTCGGCAACGCGGCCACCCTGCGGCACCACTTCGGCCGCCGGCTGGGCACCACGCCGCTGGCCTACCGGCGCTGCTTCGCCGAGCCCGCCGCCAGGGTCGCCGTCCGGGTCTGAGCGCCGCTGCCCGCCGGTTCAGTCCGTGTGCTCCAGGTGCCCGGTGCCGTTCCAGTGCTCCGGCCGCAGCCGGCCGGCCTCGGCGCGCCAGAGGCTGGTGGAGCAGTTGCGCACCGGCTCCAGCGCGGTCAGCTGATCCTCGGAGAGCCGGTCCAGCGCGTAGCGGAGCATGAGCACCGTGCAGTCGTGCGCGACCAGCAGGACCGGCCGCCCGGCGTCCTCGGCGCAGACGTCGCGCAGCACGCTGCGCACCCGCAGGGCCACGTCGGCCCAGGACTCGCCGCCGGGCGGGCGGTAGTACAGCTCGCCCATCTTCCGCCGCCGGGCCGCCTCCTCGGGGTACTCGGCCTCGATGGCGGCCCGGGGGAGCATCTCCAGCACGCCGAGTTCGCGGTCGCGCAGCCGCTCGTCGTAGCGGACGGCGAGCGAGACCGGGACGGCGCCGAGGCCGGCCGCCTGGGCGAGCGCGATCCGGGCGGTCTCGGCGGTGCGCACGTACGGCGAGCACCAGACGCTGCGCGGCCGGTCGGCGCTGGGCAGCCCGGCCCACCAGCGGCCGAGGGCCTGCGCCTGCTGCTGGCCGTGCATCGAGAGCGGGATGTCCGCGTCCCGGCAGCTGATCGGGACACTGAGCGCGCCGGCCGCCTCGGCGTGCTGGAACTCGACGTTGGCGGTGGACTCGCCGTGGCGGGTGGCGATCAGGACGGAGGGGACGGAGGACAGGCCGGGGGCCGCGGTGGCGCCGGCGGGCCGGTGCGGGGCGGCCGTCCGGTGCCGTCCGTCGGTGTGGTGGTGCTGGCCGTTGAGGGTGGTGCCGAGTTCTGCCATTGCCGCCGCTCCCCGTGGGTCGATCAGTTGCCGGCCGGCCGGCTGTCGGTCCGGTCTGGTTGGTGCCCTGGTGTGGTGCCCAAATCACGCGGCCGTTCATACATATGATCGCGCCGTCCCCTCCAGTGTTGACGGAGGGGACGGCGCGAACACAGGGCGCGCACAGCACGTATCAGTGCGCTGCCACGGGCTCCGGCGCGTTCTTCGGCTCCACGTCGCCGCTCTCGGCGCTGTAGTCGCCCGGCCGGGTCTCGTCCGGCCCGTCGGGCGCCTTGACAGCGCGCAGGACCAGCGTGAGCACCACCGCGACCAGCAGGTTGAGGACGAAGGCGGTGAGCCCGATGTAGCCGATCTCGCCGATGCCGGGGATCTCGGCCGCGTTCCCGCCGAAGTGCTTGGTCTTCGGGCTGGCGATCCCGTAGGCCTTCCAGGTGCCGTAGACCATGCCGGCCGCCCAGCCGGCGAGCAGCGCCCAGTGGTGGAACCAGCGGGTGAACAGGCCGCCGACGATGGAGACGAAGGTCTGCAGGATCCACAGGCCGCCGAGCAGCTGGAGGTTGATCGCCGCCTGCTTGTCCATGCCGAGCACGAAGACCAGCGCGCCGACCTTGACCAGCAGCGAGACCAGCTTGGCGACCCGGGTCTCGTCGGCCGGGGTGGCGGTGGGCCGCAGGAACTCCTTGTAGACGTTGCGGGTGAACAGGTTCGCCGCCGCGATGGACATGATCGCGGCCGGCACCAGCGCGCCGATCCCGATCGCGGCGAAGGCGACGCCGGTGAACCAGTCGGGGAACATGTTCTCGAACAGCTGCGGCACCGAGAGCTGGGTGTTGAAGCCCTTGTCGCCCTTGCCGACGCCGGCCGCGATCGCCATGAAGCCGAGCAGCGCCAGCAGGCCGAGCATCAGCGAGTAGGCGGGCATGATCGCCATGTTCCGGCGCACGGTGTTGCGGGACTTGCTGGCCAGCACGCCGGTGACCGAGTGCGGGTACATGAACAGGGCCATCGCCGAGCCGAGCGCCAGCGTCGCGTACGTCCACTGCTTGTTCTCGGGCACGGTCAGCGAGCCGCCGGACTTGGGCGCGGCGAACTTCTCGCCGACCGTGTCGAAGATGTGGCCGTAGCCGCCGAGCCGGATCGGGATGTAGATCACCGCGACGATGATCACCACATAGACGAGGGCGTCCTTGACGAAGGCGATCAGCGCCGGCGCGCGCAGCCCGGAGGAGTAGGTGTAGGCGGCGAGCACCCCGAAGGCGATGAACAGCGGCAGGTCCTTGACGAACCAGTTCGCGTTCTCGCCGCCGCCGACGCCCAGCACGTCCAGCACCGCCTGGATGCCGACCAGCTGGAGCGCGATGTACGGCATGGTGGCGAGGATGCCGGTCAGCGCGACCATCAGCGACAGCGGCCGGGAGCCGTACCGTCCGCGCACGAAGTCGGCGGGGGTGACGTAGCCGTGCACCCGGGAGACCGACCAGAGCCGGGGGAGGAAGAGGAAGACCAACGGGTAGGCGATGATCGTGTAGGGGACGGCGAAGAAGCCCGCCGCGCCGGTCGCGTAGACCGCGGCGGGCACGGCCACGAAGGTGTAGGCGGTGTAGAGGTCGCCGCCGAGCAGGAACCAGGTGACCCAGGTCCCGAAGCTGCGTCCGCCCAGGCCCCATTCGTCCAGGTGGTGGGCGTTGTCGGCCCGCCGCCACCGGGAGGCCAGGAAGCCCATCACGGTGACCAGCAGGAAGAAGAGGACGAAGACCGTCAGCGCGGGCACGTTGACCCCGTTCATCGGACCTCACCCGCCTTCCCGGCGCGAGCGGCCCGGCGGGCCTTCTCGTCGCGGTTGATCAGCAGGTAGGCCGCGACCGTGAAGACGGCCGAGGCCGGCACCCAGAGCAGCTGGTACCAGTAGAAGAAGGGGACGCCGCCCGCCTCGGGGCCGAGCTTGTCGTACGAGCCCACCCAGAGCATCGCGACGATCGGCACCAGCAGGGCGAGCACGGCCAGCACCCGCTCGGGGGTCACCACCGGCAGGGCGTGGCCCGGTGGCTCTTCTGGCTCGGGCATGACAGGTCGGTCGGTGTCAAGGTCTGACGACATGGTTCGGCTCCGCTCCGGAGGGTCTCACCTCGCCGGCGCCGCAGCCCCGGGGGACCGCACAGCCCCGTGGCCCGCCGAGCAGCACCACTGGTGATCGGCAGTCAGTATGGATGCGGAATCTAGAGCATTGCGTGATCCATGTCACCGGATTCGGCGCAGATTCCCGCCATCCGGACCTGCCGCGCGCCCCTGGTGCGCCACGGGCCCCGGCGCGTACGCCGGGGCCCGGAAGCAGTGGGGGTGGTGCGGGAGGGCGTTCGCTACGCCGGCTCGGGCCGCTGGAGGCGGGTGATGAACTTGTAGCGGTCGCCCCGGTAGATCGAGCGGACCCACTCGACCGGATCGCCCTCGGCGTCGAAGGAGTGCCGGGACAGCTGGAGCATCGGCAGACCGAGGTCGGAGCCGAGCAGTCCGGCCTCGCGCGGGTCGGCCAGGGTGGTCTCGATGGTCTCCTCGGCCTCGGCCACGGTCACCCCGTAGACCTCGCGCAGGGCCGTGTAGAGGGAGTTGTGCTTGGCCAGGTTGCGGCGCAGGGCCGGGAAGCGCTTGGCGGACAGATGGGCCACCTCGATGGCCATCGGGTCGCCGTTGGCCAGCCGCAGCCGCTCGATCCGCAGCACCCGGCCGCCGGGCTTGATGTCCAGCAGCGGGGCCAGCCGGTCGTCGGCGGTGATGTAGCCGATCTCGATCAGCCGGGAGGTGGGCTCCAGCCCCTGGGCGCGCATGTCCTCGGTGTAGGAGGTCAGCTGGAGGGCCTGGGCCACCTTGGGCTTGGCGACGAAGGTGCCCTTGCCCTGGATGCGCTCCAGCCGCCCCTCGACGACGAGCTCCTGGAGGGCCTGCCGGACGGTGGTGCGCGAGGTGTCGAACTGCGCCGCCAGTGCCCGTTCGGGCGGTACCGGGGTACCGGCGGGCTGGGTCTCGGTGAGCTGCAGCAGGTGGCGCTTGAGGCCGTAGTACTTCGGCACCCTGGCGGTCGGGTCCGTACCGCCCTGGGCCGCGGGGCTCTTCACCTGGGGGTCGTTGACCTGGGCCGTGCTGCCCCCGTCGCTGCTCATCGGACGTGTCTCCCGCTTCTCGCGGGGCCCCTGGGGGGCCTCGCCACTTCATTAACGGCTCACATCGTTGCATGTATGGCTACGGAACGAATACCTCATCACGCGATGAACGATGTGCGGTGTCGGCTTGATAACGGGTGGTCCTGATCGGTCGAACAGCCGTTGACAGGCCCATTGGTCTAGGCCAAGCTCCAGGCATCTGGTCTACACCACTAGGCCGGTCACTATGAATCCCCCCACCCGTTCGCTGGAGTCCGCGGCACCATTCCTCCCACCTCGTGTGGGTATGCCGCTGCCACCCGACGGGGGTAACCAGGCATCCCTCAGGAGGATGGCGTGAAGCGTCAGCTCATCGCGGCGGTCGGCGTCGCGGCCATGGTTGTTGGTCTCGCGGCCTGTGGCTCGGACGCCAAGAAGGACGACAGCAACAACTCCGCGTCCGGCAGCTCGTCCGCCGCGGCCGGCGGCAAGAAGGACTACAACGGCAAGACGCTCAAGGTGTGGCTGATGACCGGCTCGGCCCCCAAGGGCTGGGAGGACTCGGTGAAGGCCGAGTTCGAGTCCACCTACCCGGGCTCCAAGGTCGACTTCCAGATCCAGGAGTGGACCGGCATCGGCCCCAAGGTCACCGCCGCGCTCTCCGAGGGTTCCGTCGACGTCCTCGAGGTCGGCAACACCCAGACGGCGGGCTACGCCGCCACCGGTGGTCTGCTGGACATCACCAAGGACAAGGCCGCCATCGGCGGTGCCGACTGGGCCGCCAACCAGAGCGAGTCGGCGATCCTGGACGGCAAGCAGTACGCCGCCCCGTGGTACGTCACCAACCGCGTCGTCTCCTACAACAAGGACCTCTGGGCGAAGGCCGGTCTGAGCGTCCCGAAGACCCTGGACGAGTTCTACACCGCGCTGGACAAGCTCAAGACCACCGACGGCGTCGCCGACCCGATCTACATGCCGGGCCAGGAGTGGTACGTCTACTTCGGTCTCCTCACCAGCGAGGGCGGCAAGCTGGCGAAGAAGGACGGCGACAAGTGGACCGGCGGTCTGTCGTCCCCCGAGGCGCAGAAGGCCTTCGAGACCTACAAGAAGCTCCAGAGCTACTCGGCCACGGGTGCGAAGGACAAGGACGAGGCCAAGCCGCAGCAGAAGGACGTCTTCGGCAAGGGTGACGTCGGCTCGATCATCGGTCTCGGCTGGGAGCTCCCGGACGAGAAGGCCATGGCCAAGGACAAGATCGGCTTCTTCCCGCTCCCGGGCAAGACCGCCGACAAGCCCTCCGGCGTGTTCCTCGGCGGCTCGAACCTGGCCGTCGCCTCGGCCAGCAAGAACACCGACATGGCCAAGGACTTCCTGAAGGTCGCCCTCAACGACAAGAACGAGGGCGCGGTCGCCGCCTCGGGCCTCATCCCGAACAAGGCCTCGCTGAACGACAAGGTCGTCGGCGACTTCGCCTCGGCCGCGAAGCTGGCCGCGGGTGTCGGTGGCATCACCCCGACCACCCCGAACTGGGCGAGTGTCGAGAACGACCCGAACCCGATCAAGGAGTTCCTGACCGCGGCCCTGACCGGCGACTACGCCGCCGCCGCCAAGAAGGCGGACGACGAGATCGCCAAGCGTCTCAACGCCAAGCAGTAGCAGTCGAGCGGCGTCGCTCACCGGCCCCCGGCGGGGGGCCGGTGGGCGACGCCTGTCCGTCGTGGTCGGGTTGTCAGGAAGAGAGAACGATGGCTGTGCATTCGGAGCGGGTGCAGACACAGTCCCCGGAGTCAGGGAAGGCTGCTGTGGCCACTATTGAGACGAGCGCCGCCCGTGGCAACGGCGCCGGCACCGCGAAGAAGAGCGCCAGACGGGCGGACGGGCCGGGCCTCGGCTCACGGTTCGCGCCGTATCTGCTGCTCCTGCCCGCCACCGTGGCCACCCTGGGCCTGTTGGGCTGGCCCCTGCTGAAGACCGTCCTGGTCTCGTTCCAGAACCTGAACGCGCGCCAGCTCGTCCAGCACCTGACCGAGTGGAACGGCTTCGAGAACTACACCGAGCAGCTCAAGGACGAGCAGTTCTGGGCCGTCACCGGCCGCTCGGTCGCCTTCACCGTGCTGAACGTCTTCCTGATCATGGTCGGCGGCGCGCTGGTCGGCCTGCTGCTCAACCGGCTCGGCAAGAAGATGCGGCTGCTGCTGTCGATCGGCCTGCTGTTCGCCTGGGCGATGCCGGTGGTCGCCTCGACCACGGTCTACACCTGGCTGTTCGAGACCAGGTTCGGCGTCGTCAACTGGGTCCTGGACGCCCTGGGCTGGCACTCGATGGCCGACTACAACTGGACCGGCAGCCAGTACTCGACCTTCTTCGTGATCCTCCTGCTGCTGGTCTGGGGCTCGATCCCGTTCGTGGCGTTCAACATGTACGCCGCGCTGACCACCATCCCCAAGGAGCTCTACGAGGCGGCCCGGATGGACGGCGCCGGATCGGTGAAGATCTTCACCGCGGTGATGTTCCCCAACCTCAAGCCGTTCTTCCTGGCCACGACCTTCCTCGAGGTCATCTGGATCTTCAAGGCCTTCACCCAGATCTACGCGATCAAGGCCGGCGGCCCCGACGGGCTCACCCGGACCCTGCCGATCCACGCCTTCCTGGAGGGCTCCGGCCGCCAGCACTACGGCACCGGTGCCGCGATCGCGGTGCTCACCATCCTGATCCTGGGCGTCCTGATGGCGTACTACTTCCGGATCATTCTCAAGCAGGAGGACGAGCTGTGAGGCGCTCGCTCATCGGACGTACCTGGCCCAACGTCGTCGCGGTCGTCCTCTTCGTCTTCTTCGCGTTCCCCGTCTACTGGATGATCAGTACGGCCTTCAAGCCGACGAAGGACATCATCAGCAAGACGCCGGTGTTCGTGCCGCTGGACGCGACCCTGGAGCACTTCAGGACCGCGGTCAACGTGCCGAAGTTCTGGACGTACACCGCCAACAGCTTCATCGTCACCATCCTCGCGGTGGTGATCTCGCTGGTGATCGCCACGCTGGCGTCCTTCGCCATCGCGCGGATGCGCTTCCGCGGCCGCAAGGTCTTCGTGCTGGTCATCATGGCCGCGCAGATGGCGCCCTGGGAGGTCATGACCATCGCGGTCTACCTGGTCTCCCGCGACAACGAGATGCTGAACAGCCTCGTCCCGCTCACCGCCTTCTACATGATGATGGTGCTGCCCTTCACCATCTGGACCCTGCGCGGCTTCATCGCGGCGGTCCCGAAGGAGCTGGAGGAGTCGGCCATGGTGGACGGCTGCACCCGCACCCAGGCCTTCGTGAAGGTGATCTTCCCGCTGCTGGCGCCGGGCCTGATGTCCACCTCGCTGTTCGGCTTCATCACGGCGTGGAACGAGTTCCCGCTCGTCCTCATCCTCAACAAGACCGACGGCCAGACCCTGCCGCTGTGGCTGTCCTCGTTCCAGACCGCCTTCGGCAACGACTGGGGCGCCACCATGGCGGCGTCGACGCTGTTCGCCCTCCCGGTGCTGATCCTGTTCGTCTTCCTGCAGCGCAAGGCGGTCGGTGGCCTCACCGACGGCGCCGTGAAGGGCTGATCCCATCGTGAGCATCCTCGTTCCCACCCTCCCGGCCTCCGACCAGCTGCACCGTGACGCGCTGACCGTGCTCCAGCCCGGCTTCGTCGGCACCGAGCCGCCGGAGTGGCTGCGCCGGCACCTCGCGGCCGGCCTCGGCTCGGTCGCGCTGTTCGACCGCAACGTGGCCGACCTCGGCCAGCTGGCCGCCCTCACCGCCGCGCTGCGGGCCGAGAACCCCGACCTGCTGATCGCCATCGACGAGGAGTCCGGCGACGTCACCCGGCTGGAGGCGGGCTCCGGCTCGTCCTGGCCGGGCAACCTCGCCCTCGGCGCGATCGACGACCCGGCGCTGACCCGGGACGTCGCCCGTGAGCTGGGCCGGGCCCTGGCCGCCGCCGGCGTGAACTACAACTGGGCGCCCACCGCCGACGTCAACTCCAACCCGCGCAACCCGGTGATCGGCGTCCGCTCCTTCGGCGCCGACCCGGAGCTGTGCGCCCGCCACACCGCCGCCTGGGTCGAGGGCCTGCAGTCGGCCGGCGTCGCGGCCTGCTCCAAGCACTTCCCGGGCCACGGCGACACCGCCGTCGACTCGCACCACGGGCTGCCGGTCATCGACGTCGACCTGGACGTGCTGCGTGCCCGCGACCTGGTGCCGTTCCAGGCCGCCATCGCCGCCGGGACCAAGGCCGTGATGACGGCCCACATCATGATCCCGGCGCTCGACCCGAAGCTGCCCGCCACGCTCAGCCCCACCGTGCTGCGCGACCTGCTGCGCGCGGCCCCGCAGGACGGCGGCCTGGGCTACCAGGGCCTGATCGTCAGCGACGCGATCGAGATGGGCGCCATCGCCGACACCTTCGGCATGGGCGAGGGCACCGTGCTGGCCCTGGCGGCCGGCGCGGACGCGATCTGCGTGGGCGGCGGGCTGGCCGACGAGGCCACCGTGCTGATGCTGCGGGACGCCATCGTGGCGGGCGTGCAGTCCGGCCGGCTCCCGGAGGAGCGGCTCGCCGACGCGGCCGCCCGGGTGCGCGCGCTGGGCAGCTGGGGCCGGATCGCGGCCCAGGGCGAGCGGCCGGAGGCGGACCTCGCGGTCGGCCTGCGGGCGGCCCGCCGGGCGCTGCGGGTGGTCCGGGCGCCGGGCCGGGAGGTCCTGCCGGTGACCGAGCGTCCCTACGTGGCCTCGTTCTCCGCCGAGCCCAACATCGCCGTCGGCGACGTCACCCCGTGGGGCGTGGCCGGCATGCTGGCCGACCGCTTCCCGGGCACCCGGACCCGTGAGGTCGGCCCGGAGGCCGCCGCGCCGCAGGTGCTGGACGCGGTGGTGGCCGAGGTGCTGGCCGAGGCCGCGGACCGCCGCCTGGTGCTGGTGGTCCGGGACGTCCACCGGCACGAGTGGATGTCGGCCGCGCTGGCCCGCCTGGTGGCGGCCCGGCCGGACGCCGCGGTGGTCGAGATGGGCCTGCCGCAGTCCGAGCCGGTCGGCGCGCTGCACATCGCCACCCACGGCGCGGCCCGGGTCTGCGGCCTGGCCGCCGTCGAGGTGCTCACCGGGCAGCCGGGGGCGATCGGCTGAGTCCCCGCCGGACCGTGACACCGGGGGCCGCGAGGCACCCCGCCGACGGGCCCGTCATGCGCATGGCGCATGGCGGGCCCGTCGGCGTCCCCGGGGCCGCGGCGGGCAGGTTGACCTGCCGATTCGGCCGACCTGACGGTGTTCCCTCAAATCCGTCTTAAGACACCCTTAAGTCCTACTTAGGGTGACCGTCGCGCAACTGATCGCCCACGGGGTACAACAGGTCTGCAACGGCCCTTCCTGCCAGGCCATTTGGCGTTGACACCAGCAGTGGTCTAGGCCAGGCTCCAGTCCATCCGGTTCGAATTTCAATTTCACCGGATGTGGTATTGGCCCACCCCGAAGCTCTTCGCCGCCCTCCCCGGACACCGTCCCGTCGGGCGCCAGCACGCTGCCGGCGGGCACAGCTCAAACACCTCGGAGGATGGCGTGGGAAAGCGTCGGTTCATGGCGTCGGTCGGCATCATGGCGCTGGCCGCGGGTCTGACGGCCTGTTCGTCGGGCGGTCCGGCCTCCAACGGCAAGTCGGCCTCGGCGGACCCGCAGTCCGCCACCGGCACCGTCACGGTCTGGTTGATGGACGATGCCCAGAAGAACTGGCCGGACCTCGTCCAGCGGGTGAACGACGAGTTCGCGGCCAAGTACCCGAAGGTCACCCTGCGGCTCGCCTACCAGGGTTGGGCCGACAAGGTCGCCAAGCTCGACAAGGCGCTCGGCGACGGCACCGCCCCGGACGTGGTCGAGCTCGGCAACACCGAGACCATGAAGTACGTGCTCTCCGGAGCGCTGGCGCCGGTCGAGCGGAACACCTTCGACAACGCCGACAGCTGGATCAAGGCGCTCGCCAACACCTGCACCTACCAGGACAAGCTCTGGTGCGTGCCCTACTACGCGGGCGCCCGGGTCGCGATCTACAACTCGGCGGCCCTCCAGCAGGCGACGGGCAGCGCCGACTTCCCGAAGACCGAGGACGAGCTGCGCACGGCCCTGGACCGGATCGCCGACAAGAACAAGGCCGACCGCACCTACTCGCCGCTCTACCTGCCCGGCCCGTACTGGTACGCCGCGATGAGCTACGTCTCCGCGTACGGCGGCGCCATCGCCCGCTTCGACAGCGGCGGCAACTGGCACGGCACCCTCAACGACCCCAAGTCGCAGCAGGGCATCACCCACTTCGTCGACCTGGTGCGCAAGTACAACAAGGGCGATCTGACGCTCAACGAGCAGAACCAGTACGAGGCGATGGCCCGCGGCCACGCGGCGACCTTCTACGGCAACGGCTACGAGGCCGCCAGCGTCGCCGCGCCGGTCACCGGCGACCCGGGCCTCAAGGACGCCGTCAAGGTGGCCACGATGCCCGGACCGGGCGGCAAGCCGCTGCCGACCTTCATCGGCGGCTCGGCGCTCGCCGTCACCGCGAAGTCGCCCGCCGCGGCCCTGGCCACCGACTGGGTCCGGATGTTCACCAGCACCAAGTCCGAGCAGGCGCTGGCGGACAAGGACATCCTGCCGAACAACCTCACCCAGCTGAACCCGCTGAAGACCAAGCCCGCCACCGCCGCCGCGGCCAACGCGGTGCCGGACGCCTGGTTCACCCCGCTGGCCCCCGGCTGGGGCCTGGTGGAGAAGCAGAAGATCCTGCCGGACATGCTGACCGCCGTCCTCAAGGGCAAGTCGGTGGACCAGGCCACCAAGGAGGCGGACGCCGCCATCGACCAGCTGATCAACAAGGCCGGCTGAGCAGTCGCCGCCCCGGATCCGGAGCCCCTCCCCGCACCGCCGGGAGGGGCTCCGCACTCCCGGCGGCACCCCCGGCGGCCGCCGGACCCGGCGCGACCACGTCCTCGGATGTGCCGCACCCGGGCGGCCCCCGTAGGATTGCCGCAGCAATCACCGGAGCGAGTGTGCGGACTCGCCGCCGTAGAGGTCCCCGCCGGGCATTCCCGCCCGGGCGGGGTGGAACCATCTCATCGGAGGCACCCCACGATGTCCGACACGCAGACCGTCCCTGGCCGGATCATGGCGGCGGAGATGGCCGAGCAGCCGGCCGTCCTGCAGCGCATCCTCGACGAGGGCGCCCCCAAGATCTTCGAGATCGCCGGGCAGATCGCCGCCCGCAAGCCGCGCTTCGTCCTGCTGACCGCGCGCGGCACCTCGGACAACGCGGCGCTGTACGCCAAATACCTGATCGAGATCCTGCTCGGCAAGCCGGCCGGTCTCACCTCGATGTCCACCACCACCGCGTACGGGGCCCAGCCGGACCTCACCGACGTGCTGGTGATCACCGTCAGCCAGTCGGGCGGCTCGCCCGACCTGGTCGCCTCCACCAAGGCGGCCCGCGAGGCCGGGGCCATCACCCTGGCCGTCACCAACAACGCGGGCTCGCCGCTGGCCGAGGTCTCCGAGTTCCACATCGACGTGCTGGCGGGCCCGGAGAAGGCGCTGCCGGCCACCAAGACCTACACCGCCGAGCTGCTCGCGCTCTACCTGCTGATCGAGGGCCTGCGCGGCGGCGACGGCGCGGCCGCCAAGGACCTGCCGGAGCTGGCCACCGGGATCCTGGCCCGCCAGGACGAGGTCAAGGCGCTGGCCGAGCGCTACCG
Organism: Streptomyces sp. XY431; assembly: GCF_001279805.1. Taxonomy (NCBI): domain Bacteria; kingdom Bacillati; phylum Actinomycetota; class Actinomycetes; order Kitasatosporales; family Streptomycetaceae; genus Streptomyces; species Streptomyces sp. XY431. Next base: position 28,644 of record NZ_LGDO01000280.1, on the reverse strand, counting down.
CTTCGCCCAGCGCCTGGTCATCACCTCGCGCGGCTACGGCTACCCGACCGCCCGCGAGGCGGCGCTGAAGCTCATGGAGACCACCTACATCCCGGCCTCCCCGTTCTCCGGCGCCGACCTGCTGCACGGCCCGCTGGCCATGGTCGACAACGTCTCCCCGGTCATCGCGATCGTCCCGGACGGCAAGGGCGGCGAGGCCCTGCAGCCGGTGCTGGACCGCCTGCGCGGCCGTGGCGCGGACCTGGTCGTGGTGGGCCAGCAGGCGCAGGTCGAGTCCGCCTCGGCGGGCTTCGCGCTGCCGGCCGGCGTGCCGGAGGAGGTGCAGCCGATCCTGGAGATCCTGCCGCTGCAGCTGCTGGCCTACGAGGTCACCATCGCCCGCGGCCAGGACCCGGACGCCCCCCGCGCCCTCGCCAAGGTCACCGAGACCCACTGACGCGGAAAACGCCGAGACCCCCGTCCACAGCCTGTGGACGGGGGTCTCGGCGTTTCGGCCTCTCCGCCGCCGGGGCGGAACGGGCCTGGAAAGCACTACGGGCCACGGCGCCGACACGGGACCCTCAACCCTCCCTCCTTGCCCGCCAGCGGGCAGGAGGGGCCCATGGCACCGCAGCCCGGGCCTGGAAAGCACTACGGGCCACGGCGCCGACACGGGACCCTCAACCCATGCGGCACCGCAGCCCGGAGCTGTCGTCGGGCGCCGTGTATGACCGAGAACTGTGCGGGGTCCTCGCTCGGCGGCGTCCGACCGAGGAGGGGCCTCGCGCGGTCAGGGCAGTTGCGCGGTGGGCCTCTCCTTGGTGCCCTTTCATTGTGGACTAGACCAATCTGGCTTGTCCAGGCCGACCCGAAAATTGGTCTGGACAACTTGGGGGCCCGGTCGCGGCACCCGCCGGCCGGGGGTGCGACCGGGCCGTCCGCGCGCCCCTGGAGCTACGCTCACCCTGTGCCCTCGCTGAACGAACTCGTCCGCCGCCACACCACCCTGACCGGTGCCGATGTGGAGTGGCTGCACATGCTGGTCTCGGAGTGGCAGCTGCTCTCCGACCTGTCTTTCGCCGACCTGGTCCTGTGGATCCCCACCTGGGACGGCATCCGGTACGTCTCGGTCGCCCAGATGCGGCCCAACACCGGCCCGACCTCCTACCAGGACGACATGGTCGGCCACCTCGTCCCGCGCGGCCGCCGCCCCCTGCTGGACGCCGCCTACGACGAGGGCCGGATCGTGCGCGAGGGCGACCCGGAGTGGCGCGAGGAGGTGCCGGTCCGGGTCGAGTCCATCCCGGTGCGGCGCGAGGGCAAGGTGCTCGGGGTGATCGCCCGCAACACCAACCTGCTGACCGTCCGCACCCCCAGCCGGCTGGAGCTCACCTATCTGCAGAGCGCCTCCGACCTGGCCCAGATGATCGCCGCCGGCACCTTCCCCTACCCCGGGGTCGAACAGACCGACATGGACGCCGCGCCCCGGGTCGGCGACGGCCTGATCCGGCTCGACGCGGACGGCGTGGTCACCTACGCCAGCCCCAACGCGCTCTCCGCCTACCACCGGCTCGGCCTCACCGCCGACCTGGTCGGCAGCCACCTGGGCCGGGCGACCGCCGAACTGGTGCCGCCCTCCCGGGCGGCCGTGCACGAGGCACTGGTCAAGCTCGCGAGCGGCTGGGCGCCCCGGCAGACCGAGGTGGAGGTCCAGGGCGGGGTGGTGACCCTGCGGGCCATCCCGCTGAAACCCAAGGGCACCCTGACGGGTTCGCTGGTGCTCTGCCGGGACGTCACCGAACTGCGCCGCCGCGACCGCGAACTGATGACCAAGGACGCCACCATCCGGGAGATCCACCACCGGGTGAAGAACAACCTGCAGACGGTCGCCGCGCTGCTGCGCCTGCAGTCCCGCCGGATGGACTCGGACGCCGGCCGGGCCGCGCTGGACGAGGCGGTCCGCCGGGTCGGCTCGATCGCGATCGTGCACGAGACGCTCTCCCAGGCCCTGGACGAGAAGGTGGCCTTCGACGAGATCGCCGACCGGGTGCTGGCCATGGTGGTGGAGCTGTCCCAGGACGGCCGGGTGGCGACCCGGCGCAGCGGCAGCTTCGGCATCCTCTCGGCCGAGGTGGCCACCCCGCTGGCGATGGTGCTCACCGAGCTGCTGCAGAACGCGCTGGAGCACGCCTTCGGGCCGAGCGCCTCCGGCAGCCTGGAGGTCAGCGCGCTGCGCGGCCGGGCGCCGGCCACCGGGATGGGCTGGTCGGACAGTTGGAACGGCGGGGCGCGGCCGGAGGAGTACCTGCTGATCACCGTGCAGGACGACGGCAAGGGCATGCCGGAGGGCTTCGACCCGCAGCAGGCGGGCAACCTCGGGCTGCAGATCGTCCGGACGCTGGCCACCGGGGAGCTGGGCGGCACCTTCGACATGGTGGCGGGCCCGACCGGCGGCACCAAGGTGGTGCTGGAGATCCCGGTGCGCTGAGGCGCATCGAGGTGTGGGGGGAGCGTGCGACTGGCGTGAGCGCCGGTGGTCCGCTCCTTCACCACCGGCCGCTTCACCGTCCGCGGTGTGAAGACGGCAGGGGACGGCAGGAGACGGCGGAAGACAAAAACGAGGCCCTGTCGACCGGGGGGGGGGGGGGTCGACAGGGCCTCTCAACCCGTTCCGGCCGTCGGGGGGAGTCGGCCGGAACGGGGGCTCTAGTGTGCGCCACTCGCCGGTGCGTTGCACACGGTGAGCGCCACAGCTCCACAATATTGCTCTAAGTGAACAGTATCAAGTGGCTGGGCGGGCAAGTGTCGCGGGACCTTGTCGAGCAAGGCCCTTTGTGCGGAAGGCTTCACCAGGAAGTGCAGGCGAAGCCTTTGATCATGTGTTGATCGTTGCGGTGGTCACTGCTGGTACTACGGCGTGTGATCAGGCGGTGCGGGTCAGGCCGTGCGGGCGCGGTTGCGGGCGGCGCGACGCTTCATCGCACGACGCTCGTCCTCGCTCATGCCGCCCCAGACGCCGGCGTCCTGGCCGGTCTCGAGGGCCCACTGGAGGCACTGCTCCATGACCGGACAGCGGCGGCACACGGCCTTGGCTTCCTCGATCTGCAGCAGAGCAGGACCGGTGTTCCCGATCGGGAAGAACAGCTCCGGGTCCTCTTCGCGGCAGACAGCGCGGTGGCGCCAGTCCATGGTCGTCCAACTCCTCCTGCCGACGGGGGTCACCCGCACGGCACATCGATGGCTTGTGAATGTGAACGCTTTCACGAATCCCGCAACAGCAAAAGAGACCAAAGGCCCATCGGGCCCGGGAGGTCTGTGCTGGGGAGGGATTCGGCGATTCGAGGGACACTCCGCGGTCGGCATCCAACAGGTTCTGAGGTTGCCGTCGCTGCGATGTGTCCCGATCGCCATGTAGAGGTTCGCAAACCTCGGGCCCGGATACAACCCCCTTCAGGGAGGAATTTTTGATTCTTCGGTGTCGCCTAGCTCACAGCCAGTACTTCTATGGAGTGAAGGGGGCTTGTGCGTTCGAGAAGAAGGGTGAAGGGCCCTTCTAGTCACACAATCACACGCAGTGCCCGCCGTACGCCTGTGAAACTGACGCGACTCCTGGACCCAAGGTGGTCCCCGTCGACCTGGAACGGGGCCGGTTCCTCCGAAACCAAGGTGAAGTGACGGACGTCGTGATAGGAGACGACGTGCTTGCCGGAGGGGCCCGGCGATGCGGCGCCGTCGCTCGAAGGCCCGTGCGACCGCAGGATCTGACGGACCGTTCGAGCAGTGCCGAACGCTGTCATCCGGGTGATGCCGAAGACGTCGAGGTCCGCGTCGAAGGAGGCCAACGGCGAGGGATAGACCGGGCGGTTGCCCAGGAACGTCCACGGCGAGGTGTTGCTGACTATCGCCAGCGCCAGGCCGGGCACCGGCCCGCGGCCCGCCAGTTCCAAGGAAACGGGGCCCGATCTGCGCTGCTCACGCTGGGTGACGAAGTGGCGGAGCGCCTGGGTGACATAGAGCGCGTGCGTGGACTTGCGCCCCGCCCGGCGCTGCTCCTCGACCCGGCCGACCACTCCGGCGTCGAAGCCGAGCCCCGCGGTGAAGGTGAACCAGCGGTCCGGCAGCCCCTCGGTCATCGCCTTGCCCAGCCCGATCGGGCGCTCCCGCCGGCTCTCCAGGGCGTTCAGCAGCGCGCCGGTCGCCTCCACCGGGTCGTTCGGCAGGCCCAGCGCGCGGGCGAACACATTGGTCGAACCGCCCGGCACCACGGCCAGCCGGGGGACCTTCTCGCCCGGGCCGTGCGAGAGCAGGCCGTTGACCGCCTCGTTGACGGTGCCGTCGCCGCCCAGGGCCACCACCAGGTCGACCGCGCCGTCCTCCACCGCCTCGCGGGCCAGGTCGCGCGCGTGGCCCCGGTACTGGGTCTGCGCCACCTCCAGCTTGAGGTCGCTGCGCAGGGCGTGGATCAGGACGTCCCTGGTGCGGCCGCTGGTGGTGGTCGCTTTCGGGTTGACGACCAGGAGAGCGCGCATGTGCTCAGCCTACGGGTCGGTACGGACCTCCCGGCGGCTACCCTGCTGGAGTGACCGCAGAATCCTCCGCACCCGTACCCGCGCCCGGTGCCGGCCGTCCGACCGCCCTCACCGTGGGCGCCGCCATCACGGCCGTCGCGGGCGCCGCGCTGGCCGTCGTGGGCGTCTGGGACATGGTCGCCGCGCTGTCCGGCCAGTCCAAGCAGCTCGCCCTGAACGAGTTCGGCGGCCTGGTGATCGTGCTGCTCGGCGTGCTGCCGCTGCTCGCGGCCCGGGCGCTGCTCCAGGGCCGCCGCTGGGGCCGCAGCCCGGCCGTGCTGACCAACTCGATCTGCCTGCCGGTGGCCTACTACATGTGGCAGAGCGGCGGCACGATGGCCGCCGTCGGGGTGGGCGTCGGCCTGCTCGGCCTGGCCGGCATCGGCGCGCTGCTCAGCCCGAAGTCGACGGCGGCCCTCTACGCTCCGCACGAGGGCTGAGCGCGGAGGGCCGCCGCCTTCCGGTGCCGCACCGACCGACGGCCGCCGCCCGGCGGCCGTCGGTCCTGCTTTCCCGGTCCTACTCCTCGACCAGCAGCTTCTCCCGCAGCTGCGCGAGCGTCCGGGCGAGCAGCCGGGAGACGTGCATCTGGGAGATGCCCACCTCGGCGGCGATCTGGGACTGCGTCATGTTCCGGAAGAACCGCAGCACCAGGATCTTCTGCTCCCGGGGCGGCAGTTGGGCGAGCAGCGGCTTGAGCGACTCGCGGTACTCGACGCCCTCCAGGGCCTCGTCGGTGGCGCCCAGGGTGTCCGCGACGGCCGGCGACTCGTCGTCGTTGTCCGGCACGTCCAGTGACAGCGTGGAGTACGCGTTGGCGGACTCCAGCCCCTCCAGCACGTCCTCCTCGGAGATCCCGAGGTGCTCGGCCAGCTCGTGCACCGTGGGGGAGCGGCCGTGCCGCTGGGAGAGCTCGCTGGTCGCCGTGGTGAGCGACAGCCGCAGCTCCTGGAGCCGGCGCGGCACCCGGACCGCCCAGCCCTTGTCGCGGAAGTGCCGCTTGATCTCGCCGACGATGGTCGGCGTCGCGTAGGTGGAGAACTCGACCCCGCGCTCGTGGTCGAAGCGGTCCACCGACTTGATCAGTCCGATGGTGGCGACCTGGGTGAGGTCGTCCAGCGGCTCGCCCCGGTTGCGGAACCGCCGGGCCAGGTGCTCGACCAGCGGGATGTGCATCCGCACCAGCTGGTTGCGCAGCTCGACGCGCTCCGGGGAGCCCTCGGGCAGCGCGGACAGCCGGACGAACAGGGCCCGGGCCGCTTCGCGGTCCGGGGCACCGCTGCGCTGCGGAGCCTGGGCGGGCACCGCGGCGCGCAGCGCCCGGGCCGCCTCCTCGGCGGCCCCGTCCTCCGGGCCGTCGCTGTCCGGACCCCCGTCCGGGCGGTCGGCCGGCGGGAGGTCCGCGGCCGACGGCACGGGCGGGGGCGACTGATCGGGCGACGACTCGGGCGTCGGCTCGGTCGGCTGGCTCATCCGGTGGGCGTCCTTCGGGTGCGCTTCGTCGTTGGCGGCGAGGCCGGGGACGCTCGCCTGGGTCGGTACGGCAGGGCCCGCCGTCGCGAGGCCGGTACGGTCCAGATCACTCACGGCCATTCCCCCGTTCCGTTCCGGGAGCACCGGGACCGCCGGTCCCGGTTCGTCTCGATGGTCGTACCGCCGGGTGGGGGCGGTACCGGGAGCCGTCCGCCCGGCCCGTTGGTGCCGGGCGGACGGCCCTTGTTCGGTGCTGCTGCCGCGCTGCCGCGGCGGACCTAGTGGGCGGCGGAGCCGCCGCGCTTCTTGTGCAGGCTGATCGACACGGTCTTGTCCTCGGCGACCGTGGACTCGACCTCGCCGGCCAGTGCGGAGAGCACGGTCCAGGCGAAGGTGTCGCGTTCGGGTGCCCGGCCGTCGGTGGTGGGCGCCGAGACGATCACCTTCAGGGAGTCGCCGACCAGGCGGAACTCGCAGCAGAGGATCGAGCCGGGGACAGCCTGCTGGAGCAGGATGGCGCAGGCCTCGTCGACCGCGATCCGCAGGTCCTCGATCTCGTCCAGGGTGAAGTCCAGCCGGGCCGCGAGGCCCGCCGTGGCTGTACGCAGGACCGAGAGATAGGCCCCGGCCGCGGGCAGCCGGACCTCCACGAAGTCCTGGACTCCGGGCTCGCCGTCGATCTGGGACACCCTCACCTCCTGGGTGACGCGCTGTGCTTCCGGGCCGGTGGCCGCGGCACTGTCTGTTGCTTGGCTCAACTGCTTCGCCCCAACTGTCCAGAGGGGTGGTGCGGTACGTACCGGTCATACCCCTCGGGGGTCGCCCGGACGCCGCCGTCCGCCCGAGACGTTACCGCGTTCGTGCCCCGGAGCGGGAGTCACTCATGGTAAGGCATCGCGACTCAGGGTGGCAGGGGTCCGACGAGGAGCTTGTGCGCCCTCCGCGTACGCCCTCCGCGCGCCCGGTCCGGTGCACCGGTTCGGCGCCCCCGATCAGCGCTCCGGATCAGCGGGAGCCGGCGGCGGTGAGCGCCTCGCCGGTGAGGCGGTAGACGGTCCACCCGTCCATCGGGACCGCGCCGAGTGCCTTGTAGAAGTCGATCGAGGGCCGGTTCCAGTCCAGCACCGACCACTCGACCCGGGCGTAGCCGCGCTCGACGGCGATCCGGGCCAGCTCCAGCAGCAGCGCCTTGCCGTGGCCGCCGCCGCGGGCGGTCGGGTCCACGTAGAGGTCCTCCAGGTAGATCCCGTGGCTGCCGCGCCAGGTCGAGAAGTTGAGGAACCAGAGCGCGAAGCCGACCGGCTCGCCGGTGGTGTCGTCCTCGGCGATCAGGCCGAACACGGCCGGCTGCTCGCCGAACAGGGCGGCCCGCAGCTGCTCCTCGGTGGCGATCGCCTCGTGGGCGGCCTTCTCGTACTCGGCGAGTTCGTGGATCATGCGGTGGACCACGGGGACGTCGGCGGGGACTGCGGTGCGGATCATGGCTCCGAGCCTACTTGGGCCGCCCCGTTCCCGTCCCGGGCCGGGCCGGGGGCCCGGGACGGCCGGTGCCTCAGCGGGCCGGGACGGTCCGCAGGTAGGCCGCCAGCGCGGTGACCGCGGCCGGGTTGCGGGGGCTCTCGACCAGGTCGACGTAGTCCAGTACGAAGATCCGGTCGTTGCGGACGGCCGAGACGCCGGCCAGCGGCGGGAAGGACTTCAGGAACTGCCGCTTCGCCTCGGCGTCGGGGGTGCCGTAGTTGTTGATCACGATCACCTCGGGGTCGCGCTCGACCACGGTCTCCCAGCCCACGGTGGCCCAGGAGTCGGCGAGGTCCCCGGTCACGTTCCGCCCGCCGGCCTTGGTGATGATCTCCTCCGGGGCGGCGAACCGGCCGGAGGTGAAGGGCTTGTCCTCGCCGCTGTCGTACAGGAAGACGCCCGGGCGGTACGCGGGCTCGGGGACGGCCGCGATCTCCGCCTTGAACCCGGCGATCAGCCGGTCCGCCCGGTCCCGGACGTCGAAGATCTCGCCCAGGTTGGCGAGGTCCGTGTACAGCGCGTGCAGCGGGGACATCACGCCGCGCTCCGTGCCCTTGCCGCTGCGGCAGGACTCGCTGAGCACGTAGGAGCCGATGCCGAGGCCGGCCAGGGCCTGCGGGGTGACGCCCCGGCTCTCGTCGAAGCCGTAGTGCCAGCCGGCGAACACCAGGTCGGCCCTGGCCTCCAGTGCGATCTCCTTGGTGATCTGCTGCTTGGAGAGCCACGGGGCGCGCTGGTAGGCGTCCTTCCAGGCGACCTTGTCGACCTGGCCCTTGTCGTCCGGCATCACATAGCCGGCCATCCGGTCCTCCAGCCCGAGCGCGAACATCAGCTCGGTGATGCCGACGTCGTTCGTGACCACCCGGGCGGGCTTCTGCCGGAAGGTGACCGGGGCGCCGCAGTTCTCGACGGTCACCGGGTAGTGGGCGGAGGCGGCGGCGCCGTCGCCGCGCGGGGCGATCTCGGCGCCGCAGCCGGTGAGGGCGAGGGCGAGCAGGGCGGCGGCGGCAACGGCCTTGGTGCGCATGGTGGGTCCTCGGGGCGGTGGGCGGTCGGTGGTACGGAGAACGGTCGGTCGTACCTGGAGACGGTCCGGGCCGGGCGTTCGGACGGGTCGGTCAGGGCAGGCGGTCGAACAGCAGCTGGACGGCGCCGGTGACCGGGTGCCGGACCGGCGTCGCGCGGACCTTGAACACCTCGGCCAGCAGCCCCGGTTCGAGCACCTCGGCGGGCGGTCCGGAGGCGACGATCCGCCCCTCCGCGAGCACGTACAGCAGATCGCAGTGCCCGGCGGCCAGATTGAGGTCGTGCAGCGCGGTGAGCACCGTCGTCCCGGCCTCCCGGACCAGCGCCAGCACCTCCAACTGATGGGTGATGTCCAGGTGATTGGTGGGTTCGTCGAGCACCAGCACCCGGGGCTCCTGGACCAGCGCGCGGGCGATCAGCACCCGCTGCTTCTCGCCCCCGGAGAGGCTCAGGAAGCCCCGGCCGGCCAGGTGCCCGGCGCCGACCCGGCCCAGCGCGGCGGCGCAGTGCTCCTCGTCGGCCGCGGACGGGCCGGCCAGGGCGCCGCGCCGGTGCGGCAGCCGGCCCATGCCGACCACCTCGGCGACGGTGAAGTCGAACTCGGCGGAGTGCTCCTGCGGCAGCGCCGCCACCCGCCGGGCGGCCTCGCGCGGGGCGAGCCGGTGGACCTCCTCGCCGCCCAGCAGGACGGCCCCGGCGGCGGGCCGCAGCGCCCGGTAGACGCAGCGCAGCAGGGTGGACTTCCCGCTGCCGTTCGGGCCGACCAGGCCGACCACCTGGCCGGCGGCGGCGGTCAGGGTGACCTCGTGGACCAGCCGGACGCCGGCCAGGTCGACCGAGACCCGGTCGACGGCGAGGTCCAGGGCCCCGGTGCCGGCGGCGCTCACCGGCCGCCCCCGAAGGCGTAGCCGCGACGGCGCATCAGCAGCAGGAAGCAGGGCACCCCGACGGCCGCGGTGACCACGCCGACGGGCAGTTCGGCGGGGGCCAGCAGGGTGCGCGAGACGATGTCCACCCAGACCAGCAGCAGGGCCCCGGCGAGCGGCGCGACCAGCAGCAGCCGGCGGTGGCCGGCGCCGACCAGCATCCGGGCCAGGTGCGGGACCATCAGTCCGACGAAGCCGATTGCCCCGCTGACCGCGACCACGGTGCCGGTGACGGCCGCGGTCACCACGAACAGCGCGCGCCGCAGCCGGTCCGGGTCCACACCGAGCGAGGCGGCCGTCTCGTCGCCCATCGCCAGCGCGTCCAGCCGTCCGGCGGCGCGGGCCAGGTACGCCAGCCCGGCCAGTACGGTGACGGCGGCGATCGGCACCGAGCCCCAGGTGGCCCCGCCGAGGCTGCCGAGCAGCCACATCATGGCCGAGCGGGCGGCCTCGCCGCGGGCGGCGGCGAAGACCATCAGCGCGGTCACGGCGGAGAAGCCGTAGGACATCGCGGTGCCGGTGAGCACCAGCCGCAGCGGGGTGAGCCCGTGGGCGGTACGGGCCGTCAGATAGACCAGCACCATGGCCAGCAGGGCCGAGACGAAGGCGGAGGCGGAGAGCGCCCAGACGCCGAGCGAGGCGAAGGCGCCGAACATCAGCACGGCGTTGGCGCCGACCGAGGCCCCGGAGGAGATGCCGAGCACGAAGGGGTCGGCGAGCGCGTTGCGGACCATCGCCTGGACCGCGACCCCGGTGGCGGCGAGTCCGGCGCCGACCACGGCCGCCAGGACGGCGCGCGGCAGCCGGATCTCCCAGACGATGGCGTACGCGGCGGCCTCGTCGGCCTCCAGCCGACCGCCCGTCAGGCCGGCGCCCAGGAGCCGCAGGACCTGGCCCCAGCCGAGGCCGGCGGAGCCGACCGCGACGGCGCAGACCAGCGAGCCGAGCAGGGCCGCGGCGAGTGCGGCGGCCAGCGGGAGGGCGGGTGTCCGGCGGGGGCCCGGTGGGGCCGCGGCGGTGGCCGGTGCGGCCGCGGTGGTGCTGCTCACTGGTGGCACGCCTTGCCTCGGGCCGGGTGCGGCGAGGGGCGGCGCGTCCGGGCGCGGGTGTGCCGGGGCGCCATCCCCTCGCAGTCCGCGGCGAGTTGTCGGGAGGTCGGCGTCCCCGGGCGATCGGGCTCACGGCCGCGGGGGCCGCTTACCGTTGCGGGTCAGCGCCGGATTCGCACCGGCTTCCCCCGCGGGACGCCCTGGCAGCATAACAAGCACTCACCAGCTATGACCCTTACCGTTCGAACGGTCGTGCCCGTCCGGCCCCGAACGCGCGACCGCCCCCGTCCGGATCCGGACGGGGGCGGCCGAAAGGCGACCGGGCGGGGATCAGCCCTGCTTGGTCTCCCAGAAGATCTTGTCCACCTCGGCGATGAGGTCGAGCAGCGCCTGGCCGGTGGCCGGGTCGGTGGACGCCTTGGCGGCCGAGGCGGCCTTCAGGGTGTCGTTGATGAGCTGGTGCAGCTGCGGGTACTTCTCGAAGTGCGGGGCCTTGAAGTAGTCGCTCCACAGCACCGAGATGTGGTGCTTGACCGCCTCGGCGCGCTGCTCCTTGATGATGACCGCGCGGGCGCGGAAGTGCGCGTCCTCGTTGGCCTGGTACTTCTCCTGGGTGGCCTTCACCGACTCGGCCTCGATCCGGGCCTGGGCCGGGTCGTAGACACCGCAGGGCAGGTCGCAGTGGGCGTGGGCGGTGGCGCGAGGTGCAAACAGACGAGAGAACATGGGAGTCCTTCCTTAGATCGTCTTCCCGCGCCCGAGATTACCTGCCGGACCGTCCGGTTTCCCGGCCGGGCGGCCCGCCCAGGGCAAAAGACGGAGCCGGAACCGGATGAATCCGGACATCGGCGGCCGACGGCCGGTGCGGCAGACTGGTGCGCGACAGCGCGACAGCGCGACAGCAGGACAGCAGGACGCGGCGGGAGCCGGACGGGACACGGCGGACGCGAGCCGGGAGGAGGAGCCGTGGCACGGAGCGCGGAACCGGAGGACGGTCCGCCGGGCGGCGGCGCGCCGTTCGGGCTGATCGACGTGGCGGGGGACTCGATGGTGCCGACGCTGCGCGACGGGGACCAGCTGCTGGTCCGCTACGGCGCGCGGATCCGGCCCGGCGCGGTGGTGGTGTTCCGGCACCCGTTCCAGCAGAACCTGCTGGTGGTCAAGCGGGCCGACGGCCGTCGCCCCAAAGGCTGGTGGCTGCTCTCCGACAACCGGCCGGTGGACAGTGACAGCCGCAGCTACGGAGCGGTGCCGGACGAGCTGGTGCTCGGCCGGGTGCTGCTGCGGCTGCGCCCGCGCCCGGCCTGGCTGGCGCCCGGACGGCGGCTGGAGCGGCTGCTGCTGGCCGCCCCGCTGGCGCGGGTGCCCGGGCTCGCCCGCCGCCTCGGCGTCTGGATCCGGCCGGAGGAACTCCCGGTCCGCTAGTGCCCGGCCGCCGCGGCCTCCTGGGCCTCCAGGCGCTTGCGGGCCCGGTAGGCGGCGACATTGGCGCGGGTGGCGCAGCGGTCCGAACAGTACCGGCGGGACCGGTTGGTCGAGGTGTCCAGATAGGCGTTGCGGCAGGGCGCGGCCTGGCAGATGCCGAGCCGGTCGGCGCCCAGCTCGGTCAGGTGGACGGCCAGGCCCATGCAGGCGACGGCGCTGAAGTGCGCGGTGGCGGTCGGCGAGTTGTCGGCGAGGTGCAGGTGCCAGCGGGGCCGGCCGGCCGCGTCGAGGTAGTCGTGCCCGGAGACCAGCGGGCTGACCGGGAACTCCATCAGCAGGCTGTTCAGCAGGTCGACGCTGCGCACCTCCTCGCCCTCGGCGGCGGCCTCGAAGACCCCGCGCAGCCGGGTGCGGACGGCCCGCAGCCGGGGCAGGTCCGACTCGTCGGCGAGGTTGCGGGCACGCGAGGAGTCCGAGAACAGGGCGCGCACCCCGTCCACCGAGGTCAGCGAGTCGGTGCCGCGCTCGGGCTCCTCGGTGTTCACCAGCCGGACGGCCAGATCGGCGTACGAGGCGAGCTCCACGGTGGTCCTTCCAGAGATCGGTAACGGGCTGATTGCCTCCAGCCTATTACCCGCGGGGCGAAAGCGGGAAAAGCGCGGCGCCCGGCAGGTTCGGCCTGCCGGGCGCCGTCGACGGCTGTGCTCAGAGCACCTTGGAGAGGAAGGCGCGGGTGCGCTCGTGCTGCGGGTTGGAGAGGACCTCGCGGGGGGTGCCGGACTCGACCACCACACCGCCGTCCATGAACACCAGCGCGTCGCCGACCTCGCGGGCGAAGCCCATCTCGTGGGTGACCACGATCATGGTCATGCCCTCCTCGGCGAGCCCGCGCATGACGTCGAGCACCTCGCCGACCAGCTCGGGGTCGAGCGCCGAGGTCGGCTCGTCGAAGAGCATCAGCTTGGGCTTCATGGCGAGCGCCCGGGCGATCGCCACCCGCTGCTGCTGGCCGCCGGAGAGCTGGGAGGGGTAGTTCCCGCTCTTGTCGGCCAGGCCGACGCGCTCCAGCAGGGCCATCGAGCGCTCCCTGGCCTCGGCCCTGGACTCACGCTTGACCTGGACCGGCGCCTCCATCACGTTCTCCACCGCGGTCATGTGCGGGAAGAGGTTGAAGCGCTGGAACACCATGCCGATGTCCCGCCGCTTGAGCGCGACCTCGCGGTCCTTGAGCTCGTAGAGCTTGTCGCCCCGCTGCCGGTAGCCGACCATCTCGCCGTCCACCCAGAGGCGGCCGCCGTTGATCTTCTCCAGGTGGTTGATGCAGCGCAGGAAGGTGGACTTGCCGGAGCCGGACGGGCCGACCAGGCAGAACACCTCGCTCTGCTTGACCTCCAGGTCGATGCCCTTGAGCACCTCGACCAGGCCGTAGGACTTGCGGACGCCCTCGGACTTCACCATCGGGCCGCCGCCCGGGCCGCTGCCGGGCTCGTCGGCGGGGGTCTTGGTCAGGTCGGTCATGCGTGGCCACCTCCCTCGAGTCCGGGGACCACGTCGTTCTTGGCCTTCGGGGTGGGCCTGCCGCCGAACAGCAGCCGCAGCCGCTGGACCGGCGTGGGCGGCAGGGTCCGGTTCGCACCTCGAGCGTAGTGCCGCTCGATGTAGTACTGCCCCACGGTGAGGATCGAGGTCATGAGCAGGTAGTAGATGCTGACCGCGACCAGGACCGGGATGGTCTGGAAGGTCCGCGAGTAGATGTCGTGGCCGGCCGTGAACAACTCGGCCAGCGAGATGACCTGGACCAGCGAGGTGGTCTTGAGCATCGAGATGGTCTCGTTGCCGGTCGGCGGGATGATCACCCGCATCGCCTGCGGGAGCACGATCCGGCGCAGCGTGGCCGCGCGGCTCATGCCGAGCGCGTGGGCGGCCTCGGTCTGGCCCTCGTCGACGGACTGGATGCCGCCGCGGACGATCTCCGCCATGTACGCCGCCTCGTTGAGGCCGAGGCCCAGCAGGGCGGCGGTGAAGGTCGGGATGAGGGTGTTGGTCGACTCGGACCAGAGTTCGGGTCCGAACGGGATGCCGATCGACAGCTTCGGCCACAGGGCGCCCAGGAAGTTCCAGAACACCAGCTGCACCAGCACGGGGGTGCCGCGGAAGATCCAGATGTAGAACCAGGCCGTCCCCGACAGCAGGGGGTTCGGCGAGAGTCGCATGATCGCGAGGAGCACGCCGCCGACCACGCCCATCAGCATGGACAGGGCGGTCAGTTCGAGCGTCACCCAGATGCCGTGGATGATCTGCTCGTTGGTGAGCGTGTCTCTGACGACGTCCCACTGGAACGCGGGGTTGAAGATCAGGGCGTGGAGCAGCATCGCCGCGAGGACGACGATCACTACTGCTCCGGCCCAGCGTCCGGGGTGGCGCACCGGGACGGCCTTGATGGTCTCAGGCCGTCCCGATTTCACCGCCCCCTGCTCGGAAGATTTCACCTTGGGGCCTCAGGGGTGTGGTGGTGCGGAGGATCAGCTCTTGGCGGCGTTGATCTCGGACTTGTCGATCGCGCCGGCCTCGACGCCCCACTTCGCCAGGATCTGCTTGTAGGTGCCGTCGGCGATCAGCGACTGGACGGCGCCCTGGACGGCGGGGGAGAGCGGGGAACCCTTGTCGACGACGACGCCGTAGGGCGCGCTGTCGTAGGTCTCGCCGAGCTTCTCCAGCTGGCCGTTGGTCTGCTTGATCGCGTAGTCGACGACCGGGGAGTCGGCCATCATCACCTGGTCGCGGCCGGAGACCAGCGCGGTGGTGACGTCGGTCTGGAGGGTGAACTTGTCACCGTCGTTGGGGATGGCCGGCTTGTTGGCCTTGGCGCACTCCGGGTTGCGGACGTCGGTGATCTCCTGGGCCTGGGTGGTGCCGGTCTGGACGGCGACCTTCTTGCCGCAGAGGTCCTTGGGGTCGATCTTGTCCGGGTTGCCCTTCTTGACCGCGATGGCGCTGCCCGCGGTGAAGTAGGTGACCATGTCGACGGTCTGCTCGCGCTCCTTGGTGTCGGTGAAGGAGCTCATGCCGAGCTGGTACTTCTTCGCCGTGATGCCCGGGATGATCGAGGTGAAGTCGGCGTTCTGCACATCGGCGGTCAGGCCGAGCTTCTTGGCGATCGCGTCGGCCAGGTCGACGTCCAGGCCGACGATGTTGCCCTTGTCGTCCTTGAACTCGTTGGGCGCGTAGGAGGCGTCGGCGGCGACGATCAGCTTGCCGGAGGACTTGATGTCGGCGGGGACGAGCCCGGCGAGCGCGGGGTCGGCGGACACGGCGGCGACGCTGACGCTGGGGTTGGCCGCACTGCTGCCGCCGCTGGAGGAGGACTTGCTGCTGCCGCAGGCGGTCAGCACGAGCGACGCGGACGCGAGCACCGCCGCTGAGGCGAGGAGGCGGGTGCGCTGGGTACGGGCGATCATGGGGGATCTCCTCCTGAGGGAGAGGTCGGACGGGCGTGCCACGGGGGAGCGGCGCGCCGGAGCAGCAGGGCCGTACGGCGCTGTACGGCCGGGCAGGGAGAACACACAGGGTGGTACCGGGTACTGCTCTCCGCCACCGTCCGCCGAGGTGGGCGTTGACCGAACCGCCTCGACCAGTGGCCGGCTCGATCCGAGATGGGGGGAATCCTGCCATCTGATGACGCTCGGGTGGCCCTCATTCAGATCAAAATCGGATAACGGGGGCCCGCGCTGTCCGCTATTCGGACGAATACCGTGTCCCTGTCACCCTGCGTATAAGTATGCAGATCTCCCTGCGGTCTGCCCGGAGGCCCGGCCGCGCACTCGCCCGATCGTGCGCCCGCTCCGCGGCGGTCCGGACCCCCCGTCCGGACCCGGCTCAGATGCCTCCGTTGACCACCGCGTTCTGGGCCGCGCCGGCGGAGACGTTCCACTTGGCGAGGATCTTGTCGTACTCGCCGCTGCGGATCAGCTGGTCGATCGCCTTGGCCAGGACGTCGCGCAGCTCGGTGTCCTCCTTGCGCAGCGCGATCCCGTACGGGTTGGACCGGGACTGCGCGCCGCTCACCTCGAAGCGGTTGCCGCCGTCGGTGTTCTTCGCCGCGTGGGCGGCCACCGGGAAGTCGTTCAGGCCCGCCTGCGCCGCGCCGCCGGCGACCTCGGCCAGGGCCTTGGCGTCACTGTCGAACTTGTGGACGGTGAGCGGCTTGTTGGCGCGGGTGCAGGCGGTCACCTGGCGGGCGACGATCTCGTCCTGGGTGGTGCCGCTCTGCACCGCGACGGTCCGGCCGCAGAGGTCGTCCAGGCCGTGGATGCCCTTGGGGTTGCCCTTCGGCACCACGATCGAGGTGCCGGCGATGAAGTAGTCCACGAAGTCCACCGCGAGGCCGGTCGACTTGCCGGCCTCGTCCACGCCGTCCCGGCGCTGGCGGATGTCGCTGAGCGCGGACATCGCGACGTCGTACTGCTTGTGGTGGAGGTTCGGTATGAGCTTGTCGAAGGGAGTGTCGACGTACTCGATCCGGAGGTCGAGGATCCGGCCGAGGGCCGCTGCGATGTCCGGGTCCAGGCCGTCGGGCTTGCCGTCGCTGCCCCGGAACTCCACTGGCGGGTAGTTGACGTCCATCCCGATCCGGAGCACCTTGCCCGACTGCTGGGCGCTCGGGACCTTCGCCCGGAGCTGCTGGAGCGGGTCCTCGGCGGCGGTCCTGTCCCCGACGCAGCCGGTCAGCAGAAGGGTTCCGGCGGTGGTGAGGGCGAGCGCGGCGGTGGCCCGGCGGCGGGACTGGGCACGGTGGTGCATCGGTTGCTCCTGAGGGAGGGTGGGGAGGCGCCGCGGCATCGCGGAGGTGGACGCGAGATGGCGGAACAACGGATCCTCCCATCCCGACCTGCCGCGTCCGTGGGCGGGTGTGTCAGAATTCGGTACCGGGTGACCCCCGACGCTCGAACCGGACCGCCGGGCCGCAAACAGGCCCGGGGTGCACAGGAACGGAAGTCCAGAACGTCGACTCCGTATCCGGCGGCACCGGCCTCCATACCGTGTCCGTGTTCACTCCCGCGGGTGTGCGTACGTGTGCGCCATTGCCGCGGCCGGGGTCCGGTTCTCATGGTTCCTGGTGCCCACAGGTGGCCGTGAGGCGCATGACAACCATGTGACTTGGACGAAAAGGCATGGGTGCGATGCCCTCGTCCGACCTACGCTCGGCCCGGAAGCACAGCGCGGTCCACACGCGGACAACTCCATAAACCCTCATTTCGAGGCGCCCGTTCGACGGCGGCGCCCCGACCCAGCCTTCCCCCGGGGGCGCTTCGGCGTTCCCGGGTTCCGCTGACCGGCCGCCGGTCACCGGATGCCGGGACCGGCCGGGTCGTCCGCCCCGTCGGCCGGGTGTCCTCGCTCGATCAATGACGAAGAGGTCATCGTGGCAGCGGAGATCATCCACAGCAGTACTCAGGACACCGACGATCCGGTCGACGCCGTGTTCGCGCTCCACCGCGGCGGCAAGATGGAGGTCCGGGCGACCGTCCCGGTGCGCGACGCGGACGACCTGTCCCTCGCCTACACCCCCGGTGTCGCCCGCGTCTGCACGGCCATCGCCGAGCAGCCCGAGCTCGTGAACGACTACACCTGGAAGGCCAACACGGTGGCCGTGGTCACCGACGGCACCGCCGTGCTGGGCCTCGGCGACATCGGCCCCGAGGCCTCGCTGCCCGTCATGGAGGGCAAGGCGATCCTGTTCAAGCAGTTCGGCGGCGTGGACGCGGTGCCGATCGCGCTCGCCTGCACCGACGTGGACGAGATCGTCGAGACCGTGGTCCGGCTGGCCCCGTCCTTCGGCGGCGTCAACCTGGAGGACATCTCCGCCCCGCGCTGCTTCGAGATCGAGCGCAGGCTCCAGGAGGCCCTGGACATCCCGATCTTCCACGACGACCAGCACGGCACCGCGATCGTCACCACCGCCGCGCTCTGGAACGCGGCCAAGGTGACCGGCCGCGAGATCGGCTCGCTGCGTGCCGTCATCTCCGGCGCCGGCGCGGCCGGCATCGCCATCGCCAAGATGCTGCTGGCGGCCGGCATCGGCGACGTGGCCGTGTGCGACCGCAAGGGCGTGGTGCACCAGGGCCGCGAGGACCTGACCGACGTCAAGGCGGAGATCGCCGGGCTGACCAACCGGACCGGCCTCAAGGGCACCCTGGCCGACGCGATGGCCGGCGCCGACGTCTTCATCGGCGTCTCCGGCGGCACCGTGCCGGAGGAGGTCGTCGCGACCATGGCCGAGGGCGCGTTCGTCTTCGCCATGGCCAACCCGAACCCGGAGATCCACCCCGAGGTCGCGCACAAGTACGCCGCCGTGGTGGCCACCGGGCGCAGCGACTTCCCGAACCAGATCAACAACGTGCTGGCGTTCCCGGGCATCTTCGCCGGCGCGCTGCAGGTCCGGGCCACCCGGATCACCGAGGGCATGAAGCTGGCCGCCGCCAAGGCGCTGGCCGGCGTGGTGGCGGACGAGCTGACGCCGCAGAAGGTCATCCCCTCGCCGTTCGACGAGCGGGTCGCCCCGGCCGTCAGCAAGGCCGTCGCCGAGGCCGCCCGGGCCGAGGGCGTCGCCCGCCGCTAGCCGGTCCGAGACCGAACCCCGCCCGGGCCCGGGACACGCGTCACACTCACGCGTTGTTCCGGGCCCGGGGGCGTTCTGGCTATCGTCCGGTGCATGTTTGCTGCCTATGCCGCACGAATCGACGCCGACGACCCGCTGAGCGGGCTGGAGTTGGGCGAACGCCCCGAACCCGTGGCCCGGCCGGGCTGGAGCGTGGTCACGGTCCGGGCCGCCAGCCTGAACCACCACGACCTCTGGTCGCTGCGCGGGGTCGGGCTGCCCGCCGGGAAGCTGCCGATGATCCTCGGCTGCGACGCCGCCGGCATCGACGAGCACGGCAACGAGGTGGTCCTGCACTCCGTGATCGGCCAGACCGGCCACGGGGTCGGCCCGGACGAGCCGCGCTCGATCCTGACCGAGCGCTACCAGGGCACCTTCGCCCAGCAGGTGGCCGTCCCCACCTGGAACCTGCTGCCCAAGCCCGCCGGACTCTCCTTCGAGGAGGCCGCCTGCCTGCCCACGGCCTGGCTGACGGCCTATCGGATGCTGTTCACCAACGCCGGGGTGAAGCCCGGCGACACCGTGCTGGTGCAGGGCGCCGGCGGCGGGGTGTCGACCGCGCTGGTGGTCCTCGGCAAGGCGGCCGGCCTGCGGGTCTGGGTCACCGGCCGGGACGGGGCCAAGCGGGACCGGGCGGTGGAGCTCGGCGCCGACGCGGCGTTCCCGAGCGGGGCCAGGCTGCCCGAGCGGGTGGACGCGGTGATGGAGACGGTCGGCGCCGCGACCTGGTCGCACTCGGTGAAGTCGCTGCGCCCGGGCGGCACGATCGTCATCTCCGGGGCCACCTCGGGCCCCAGCCCGGCGGCCGCCGAACTGAACCGGATCTTCTTCCTGGAGCTGCGGGTGGTCGGCTCGACCATGGGGACCAAGGAGGAGCTGGCCGGGCTGCTGTCGTTCTGCGCCACCACCGGGGTCCGGCCGGTGATCGACTCGGTGCTGCCGCTGGACGGGGCGCCGGACGCGCTCGCCCGGCTGGCCAAGGGCGAGGTGTTCGGCAAGCTCGTCCTGACGCCGTGAGCCGCTGAGCCCGTGAGCCCGTGAGCCCGTGACGCCATGAGCCCGTGACGCCGCGACGCGCCGGTGCCCGGCTCCCTGTACGGGGAGCCGGGCACCGGCGCGTCGCGGCGGGCCCGGTCAGGAACGGTCGAGCAGGCGCTTCAGCCGCTCGCCGGCGGTGCCGAGGACGGCGCGGGCCTCGGCCAGCCGGGCGGGGGTCACCCCGCCGTCCCTGGCCGCGTCGCGGACCTGGTCGCGGAAGCGGTCGAGCAGCCGCTCCAGCTCCCGGGCCGGGTCGCCGGCCGGGTCGACGGCGGTCCACCCGGGCAGATCGGCCGGGACGGCGCCGGCCGGCCCGTCCAGGTCGGTCTTGTCCAGGTCGATCCGGGTGACGGTGACCCGCTCGGCGGCGGCGTCCTCCTTCGACTCCCCGTGCTGTCCCCAGCGGGCCGCGTCGGCCAGCCCGGCCAGGCCCTTGGTCAGCTCGGAGAGCCCCTCGGCCAGCCCGGTCGGCCAGTCGCCGCGCGCCGCGTGCTCGCGGACCTGCTGCTCCACCCGGCGCTTGATCCGCAGCGCCTCCTGCTGGGCCGCGGTCCGGGCCGCCCTGGACTGCTCGCGCAGCCGGCGGGCCTCCTCCTCGGCGGCCTTCGCCTTGGCCTTGGCGGCCTTCTCCTGCTCCTTGGCGCGCTTGGCCTGCTCCTTGGCCTGCCGCTTGAAGGCGGCGAACTCCTCCTTGGCGCGCTGCCAGGCGGCCTGGTCGCCCCACGGCCCGGCCCACGGGTTCCCGGCGTTCTCCGGGCCCTGCTCCCCGGAGTCCGGGGCGCCGCGCCTGGCCTGCTCGGCCGCCGCGCCCCAGAGCTGCTCGCGCAGGTCCTGGGCGCTGTCCCGGACGTCCTCGCGGATCGCCCCGGCGAGCTGGGTCACCGAGTCGTGGATCTCCAGCTCAAGATCGTCCAGCTCGCCCTGCCGGGTGGCGAGTTCGGCGCGCCCGGCGTCGGTGAGCCGGTAGACCTTGCGACCGCCCTCGGTGCTGTGGGCGACCAGCCCCTCCTGCTCCAGCTTGGCGAGCCGCGGGTAGACGGTGCCGGCGGAGGGCGCGTACAGGCCCTGGAAGCGCTCCTCCAGCAGGCGGATGACCTCGTAGCCGTGGCGCGGGGCCTCGTCGAGCAGCTTGAGCAGGTAGAGCCGGAGCCGGCCGTGGCCGAAGACGGGGGTCATGTCAGGCCTCCTTGGTCAGGTCGGGGCCGGTGCCGGGGGCGTCGGACTTGGTGAGGTCGGGGGCGGGCAGCTCCCGGGCGGCGCGGGTGTCGTCCTCGGCCTCCGGCCGCTGGAGCACGGTGACCGCGCCGGAGACGGTGGTGACCGAGAGGCTGCCGCTGCCGTCGCCGAGCTGGCCGGAGAGGCGCTTGGTGCCCCAGCTGCCGGCGACGGTGAGCTCCTCGAAGCCGGAGGAGAGGTCGCCGCTGGTGGTGCCGGCCTCGACCTTGGTGTCGGTCAGCGGGGGCAGTCGGACGCCGACCGCGCCGCTGACCGTGTTGACCTTGATCTGCGCGGGGGTGGCGGCCGCGAGGTCCAGGGTGACCGCGCCGGTGACGGCGTTGGCGCTCACCTTCTCGGCGGTGCCGGCGAGTACGGTGAGCCGGCCGGAGACGGTGTTCAGCCGCAGCTGCCCGGCCACCGACTGGGCGTCCACGTCGCCGGTGACGGTGCTGGCGTCGGTCCGCCCGGCCAGGCCGACCAGGGTGATGTCGGCGTTGGCGGTCTGCGTCGAGACGTGCTCGGTGAAGCCGGAGACCGTCGTCGCGGCGGAGACGGTGCCGACCTTGACCTCGGTGCCGGCCGGGACGGTCACGGTGACGGCGGCGGTCCGCTTGCGCTTGAAGGAGGAGAAGAAGCCCTTCACCGACTCGACCGACTTGAGCACGTCGCCGAACTCGTTCCAGCTGCTGAGGTCCTTGTAGGTGACGGTGAGGACGCCGTCGACCAGGGTGACGTGCAGCGGCTCGCCCTTGAGCTCGGTGACCTCCAGCCGGGCGGGGCCCTCGGCGGCGACCACGTTGACCGTGCCGTCGATGATCCGCACCTGGAGCGTCCGGACCGTCTCCTCGATGGTGATCCTGTCGGGTCCTTCGACCGTCCACTGGCTCATCTCTGCCGCCTCCCGTTGATTCGACTCGCGATGTATCGCGTCCTCTTCCAAAGACGATATATCGCGTGACGGCGAAGTCAAGGGAGTCCGACCCCGAGGCCGACCCGGAGCGGACCCGGAGCGGACCCCGAGACCCGCCCCTACGGGGAGCAGACGCGAGGGCCCGGAGGCGGTTGCCTCCGGGCCCTCACAATCACCGTTTCACCGTTTCACCGTTTCACCGTTTCACCGGGTCACCGGGTCACTCGTCGTCCTCGTCGTCGAGCCTGGCCAGCCAGGTGGCCAGCCGCTCGACCGGGACCTCGAAGTCCGGGTTGAGGTCGACGAACTCGCGCAGGCGCTCGGCCAGCCACTCGAAGGTGACCTCCTCGTCGCCGCGCCGGCTCGCCAGCTCCTCGATGCCTCGGTCGGTGAAGTACACGGTTCGCTCCGGTCCGGTGGGGATTCGACCTGGTCAGGATAGACGGGTCAGCTGGCGCGCCAGGTGCTGACGGTGAGCTTGACCGCGCCGGTGGTGACGTCGGCGACCTCGACCACCGCGATGGCGATGTTGCGGGTGACCCGGTCCCGGATGCAGAGCAGGCGGCCCGGCGAGACCCGGTTGAAGGACAGGTCGGTGTCCGGCCGGGAGTCGATCGCGACGGCGCACTGGTCGGGCGTCACGGTGGACTCGGTGATCACCGCGAAGTCCGACTTGTTGTCGCCCGCCGCGACGAAGGAGTTGGCCTTGCTGCTGCTGATGCTGCCGCTGGCGTTCAGGCCCAGGCCCCACTTGAGGTCGGTGCCGCGCGGCACCACCGTCCCGGCGTCCAGGTCGATCCGGTAGGAGTCGTAGTAGGCGTCGGTGCCGGGGATGGACAGCGGCTTCTGCACCAGCAGCGGGGAGTAGCCGGTCGGCCGGGCCGGCGCGGTCACACCGGTGCCGGACGTGGCCGACGGGGCCGAGGTCACCGCCCCGGCGGCGGAGCCGGCGGGCTTGGTCGCGGACGGGGTGGGGGTGGTCGCGGGGGTGGTCGCGGCCGCGGAGGCGCTGCCCGCCGGCGGCGCGGCCGGCTGGGAGCTTCCCGAGCCCGCGCTCGACTGGTGGGCGGAGTTCTTCTTGTCGTCGTCCTTGAACTTGGCCATCAGCACGACACCGCCAGCCGTGCCGCCGACCGCCATCACCAGGGCGACGGTCAGCAGCACCTTCCAGGAGACACCGCCCTTGCGGGCCGGCGCCGGCGCGGGCGCCGGGCTGTCGGTGACCACCGGGCCGGGCGGCGGGGTGTCGTAGGACGGCGGCTCCGGCCGCAGCTGGACGGTGGGCGGGGCGCCGAGCAGCGGGCCGGTGGGGGCCTCGCCGGTCGGCTGCGCGCCGCCGTACGCGCCGAGCGGCGGCGGGACGAAGCCGGGCGGCGGGGTGTCCGGACGGACGGGGCCGAAGCCGGGCGGCGGCGGGCCGAAGGAGGGCGCGGTGGCCGCATGGGTGGCGGGCGCCCCGGCCGGCGGCGGCGGAGTGAGCGGGGACTGCCCGGTCGGCGGCCCGGAGGGCTGCGGGGGCGCGGCCGGCAGCGGGGTGGGCGGAGTCTTCGGCAGGTCCGAGCGGCGGGGGATCTCGGTGTTGACCTGCCGGGGCAGCCAGTCGTCGGCGAAGCGCAGCTGGCCGCCGACCGACGGGTGGTTGCGGGCGATCTCGATGATCTCGGCGGGCTTGGGCCGGTCCTCCGGGGACTTCGCGAGGCAGCGCAGGACCAGCTCGCGCAGGTCGGCCGGCACGGCGTCCAGTTCGGGCTGCTCGTGCACCACCCGGTAGAGCACGGCGGTGTCCGGGCCGTCGCCGAACGGCGCGCTGCCGCCGGCCACGTACGCGGCCAGCGCGCCGAGCGCGAACACGTCGGTCGCCGGGCTGACCGGGCGGCCCTGGGCCTGCTCCGGGGACATGAAGGCGGGCGAGCCGATCCGGTAGCCGGTGCCGGTCAGGGCGGTGGCGTCGGCGGCCCGGGCGATACCGAAGTCGATCACCCGCGGGCCGTCGCCGGCCACCAGCACATTGGCCGGCTTGAGGTCGCGGTGGACCACCTCGACGCTGTGGATGGCCTGCAGCGCCTCGGCGATGCCGCCCATCAGCAGCAGCACGGTGCGCACCGGCAGCGCGCCGTTCTCGCGGACCACCTGCTGCAGCGACGGCCCGGGGACGTAGGCGGTGACCAGCCACGGCGCGTCCGAGTCCAGACCGCCGGAGTCGATCACCTGGGCGGTGTAGAGGCCGTGGATGCGCTGGGCGTTGGAGACCTCCTGGGCGAACCGGCGGCGGAACTCGCTGTCCTCGGCGAACTCCGGGCGGACCACCTTGAGCGCCACCGGCCGACCGCCGGGCGTGTAGGAGAGGTAGACGCGGCCCATGCCGCCGGCCCCGAGGCGGGCGAACAGCCGGTAGCCGCCCACCTCCCTGGGGTCGTCGGGGAGCAGCGGCTGGAAGACCGGCGGGAGGGGTGAGGCGGCGGCGTCCCGTGGCGTGTCGGCGGTCATGCGGTTTTGATCCCCCTGGGAGAGCGGTGAGGTCCACCGGATTCCGCCGGTGGGCGCGACGACGGGCACCCGGCCGACGGTC
Organism: Streptomyces sp. XY431; assembly: GCF_001279805.1. NCBI lineage: Bacteria > Bacillati > Actinomycetota > Actinomycetes > Kitasatosporales > Streptomycetaceae > Streptomyces > Streptomyces sp. XY431. The sequence continues at coordinate 4,284 of NZ_LGDO01000280.1, read as the reverse complement.
CGGCGAGGCTTAACCTATCGATCCGTCAGCCGCCCGCGCAGGTCGGTGCCGCTTTGGTTGCAGAGCTGGGACCTTCGCACACGGCGCGGACACGGCCCGCCCGGGCCCTCCGCCGCGCCCGGGGACGACGGCGGCCCCCCGCTTCCCTGGGATCCAGGGAGGCGGGGGGCCGTTGCCGTGCGTGCGGCCGACCGGTGGGAACCGGTGCGTCAGATCGTGAAGATCTCCTCCAGCAGCGCCTGCTGCTCGGCGCCGTGGCGCTTGGCCGAGCCGACCGCCGGGGCCGAGGAGGCCGTGCGGGCGACGCGGCGCAGCCGCGAGCCGTCGGCGCTGCGGCCGACGACGACCTGGAGGTGGTCGACCAGGTTCATCGCGATGAACGGCCAGGCACCCTGGTTGGCCGGCTCCTCCTGCGCCCAGACGAACTGGACGTCGTCGCCGTACTTGGCCAGCTCCTCCTGGAGCTCGGCCACCGGCAGCGGGTAGAGCCGCTCGACCCGGACGATCGCGGTGTCGGTGATGCCGCGCTCGGTGCGGGCCGCCTCCACGTCGTAGTAGAACTTGCCGGCGGTGATGACGACCTTGCGGACGTTCGCCGGGTCGACGGTGGTGTCACCGATGACCGGGCGGAACGAGCCGGACAGGAACTCCTCGGTGGCACTCGCCGCGGCCTTCAGACGCAGCATCGACTTCGGGGTGAAGACGATCAGCGGCTTGTGGTGCGGGTTGTGCGCCTGCCAGCGCAGCAGGTGGAAGTAGTTCGACGGCAGGGTCGGCATGGCGACCGTCATGTTGTCCTGCGCGCACATCTGCAGGAAGCGCTCCGGGCGGGCGGACGAGTGGTCCGGGCCCTGGCCCTCGTAGCCGTGCGGCAGGAGCAGGGTGACGCCCGAGTGCTGGCCCCACTTCTGCTCGGCGGAGGCGATGTACTCGTCCACCATGGTCTGCGCGCCGTTGACGAAGTCGCCGAACTGCGCCTCCCACATGACCAGCGCGTTCGGGCGGGTCAGCGAGTAGCCGTACTCGAAGCCCATCGCCGCGTACTCGGACAGCAGGCTGTCGTACACGGTGTAGCGGGCCTGGTCCTCGGTGAGGTACTGCAGCGGGGTGTAGTCCTCGCCGGTGGCCCGGTCGATCAGGACGGCGTGCCGCTGGCCGAAGGTGCCGCGGCGGCTGTCCTGGCCGGCCAGGCGGACCGGGTGGCCCTCCATGAGCAGCGAGCCGATGGCGAGGGTCTCGCCCATCGCCCAGTCGATGGTGTTGTCCTCGACCGAGCCGGCGCGGCGCTGCAGCTGCGGCAGCAGTCGCGGGTGGACGGTCAGCCAGTCCGGCAGGTTGACCTGCGAGGCGGCGATCCGCTTGACCATCTCCTCGGAGATGCCGGTCCGGATGGTGACCGGGAAGTCGGCGACCGGCTTGCCGTTGGTGGCGGCGGCCGGGGTCTGGGCGGCGTCGCGGACCTCGGCGAACACCTTCTCCAGCTGGCCCTGGAAGTCCTGGAGCGCCTGCTCCGCCTCTTCCATGGTGATGTCGCCGCGACCGATCAGGCCCTCGGTGTACAGCTTGCGCACCGAGCGCTTCTTGTCGATCAGGTCGTACATCAGCGGCTGGGTGAACGACGGGTTGTCGGCCTCGTTGTGACCGCGGCGGCGGTAGCAGATGAGGTCGATCACGACGTCCTTGTGGAACTCCTGGCGGAACTCGAAGGCGAGCCGCGCGACGCGGACCACGGCCTCCGGGTCGTCGCCGTTCACATGGAAGATCGGGGCCTCGATCATGCGGGCCACGTCGGTGCAGTACATCGAGGAGCGGCTGGAGGCCGGGGCGGCGGTGAAGCCGACCTGGTTGTTCACCACGACGTGCACGGTGCCGCCGGTGCGGTAGCCGCGCAGCTGCGACATGTTCAGGGTCTCCGCGACGACGCCCTGGCCGGCGAAGGCCGCGTCGCCGTGGATCTGGATCGGCAGCACCGGGAAGGTCGTGCCGCCCTGGTCCAGGATGTCCTGCTTGGCGCGGGCGATGCCCTCGACGACCGGGTCCACGGCCTCCAGGTGGGAGGGGTTCGCGGCCAGCGAGACCTTGATGGTCTCGCCGTCCAGGCCGGTGAAGGTGCCCTCGGAGCCGAGGTGGTACTTCACGTCGCCGGAGCCGTGCATCGACTTCGGGTCGAGGTTGCCCTCGAACTCGCCGAAGATCTTGCCGTACGGCTTGCCGACGATGTTGGCCAGCACGTTGAGGCGGCCGCGGTGGGCCATGCCGATGACGGCCTCGTCCAGGCGGTGCTCGGCCGCCGAGTCGATGGTGGCGTCCAGCAGCGGGATGAGCGACTCGCCGCCCTCCAGCGAGAAGCGCTTCTGCCCGACGTACTTGGTCTGCAGGAAGGTCTCGAAGGCCTCGGCCGAGTTCAGCCGGCGCAGGATGCGCAGCTGCTCCTCGCGCTCCGGCTTGGTGTACGGCTTCTCCAGGCGCTCCTGCAGCCACTTGCGCTGCTTCGGGTCCTGGATGTGCATGTACTCGATGCCGACCGTGCGGCAGTACGTGTTGCGCAGCAGGCCGAGGATGTCGCGGAGCTTCATCATCCGCTGGCCGCCGAAGCCGCCGACCGCGAACTCGCGCTCCAGGTCCCACAGGGTGAGGCCGTGGGTGGTGACGTCCAGGTCGGGGTGCTTGCGCTGCTTGTACTCCAGCGGGTCGGTGTCGGCCATGAGGTGGCCGCGGACCCGGTAGGAGTGGATCAGCTCGATGACGCGGGCGGTCTTGTTGACCTCGTCGTCGTGCGTGGTGGCGACGTCGGTGGCCCAGCGGACCGGCTCGTACGGGATCCGGAGCGACTCGAAGATCTCGTCGTAGAAGCCGTTCTGCCCGAGCAGCAGCTGGTGGATCGTGCGCAGGAACTCGCCCGACGCCGCGCCCTGGATGACGCGGTGGTCGTAGGTCGAGGTCAGCGTCATGATCTTGGAGACGCCGAGCCGGGCCAGGGTCTCCGGGGCGGAGCCCTGGAACTCGGCCGGGTACTCCATGGCGCCGACGCCGACGATGGTGCCCTGGTTCTGCATCAGGCGCGGCACGGAGTGCACGGTGCCGATGCCGCCGGGGTTGGTCAGCGAGACCGTGACGCCGGTGAAGTCGTCCATGGTCAGCTTGTTGGCGCGGGCCCGGCGGACGATGTCCTCGTAGGCCTGCCAGAAGCCGAAGAAGTCGAGGGTCTCGGCCTTCTTGATCGCCGCGACGACGAGCTGGCGGTCGCCGTTCGGCTTGACCAGGTCGATGGCCAGGCCGAGGTTCACGTGCTCGGGCTTGACCAGGTAGGACTTGCCGTCCTCCACCTTGTAGCTGTGGTTCATGCCCGGGGAGGCCTTGACGGCCTGGACCAGGGCGTAACCGATCAGGTGGGTGAAGGAGACCTTGCCACCGCGGGCGCGCTGCAGGTGGTTGTTGATGACAATGCGGTTGTCGATCAGCAGCTTGGCCGGGACGGCGCGGACCGAGGTGGCGGTCGGCACCTCCAGCGAGGCGTCCATGTTGGTGGCGACGGCCTTGGCCGGGCCGCGGAGCTGAACCAGCTCGGGGCCCGCGCTCGCGACGGCCGGCGCGGGCGCCGGGGCGGCGGCCTTGGGCGCCGGGGGCGCGGCCGGAGGGGCGGCGAGCGGCGCGGGAGCCGCAGGGGCCGCCGGAGCCGTCGGGGCCTGCTGCACCGGCGCGGGGGCGGCCGGGGCTGCGGGGGCCTGGACGGCCGGAGCGGACGCGGGGGCGGCGGCGGGGGTCGGCGTCACGCCGACCTGGGTCGCGGCCTGGGTCACTGGGGTCACCTCGGTACCGGGCTTGTAGTCGGCGAAAAAGTCCCACCAGGCTCGGTCGACCGAGTTCGGGTCCTGGAGGTACTGCTGGTAGATCTCGTCGACGAGCCACTCATTGGGGCCGAAGCCAGTGGAGCTAGCCGAGCTGTTGGGGTGTTCAGGGGACTGTGGCGACACGGCGGCAACCGCCCTCTTCCGCTTCCTTTTGGGATGTTTGGACAGCGGGGATTAAGGCTACGCCTCCGATCAGTGATCGCGCAGTCCCCGGGGGGCAGGCGTCGCCCAGATCACAGTCCTGACCTGCGGTTTGGCTGGAAATGTGCGTTAGAAAGCCACATCGGCGGGGAACCGACCGCTTCCGATCGCCATCCAAACGCTGACAAATACGGACAAAGGCGGGCGTCGGTCCTCTTTGTGCACTGTGTCGGATCTGTGACATCCGTCCCGGTGCCTGTGACATCCGCCCCGGTGCCGCCGGTCCGTCCGC
>NZ_LGDO01000279.1:0-15707 GCF_001279805.1 Streptomyces sp. XY431 | reverse complement strand
TCCGTCCGCCGTGCAGGTCCACCGCCCAGCGGGCGATGGCCAGGCCCAGCCCGGTCCCGCCGTCGGCGCCGGGGCCGGCCGCGGTCGCGGTGCCGCTGCGGCCGAACCGCTCGAAGACCCTGGCCCGGTCCGCCGCCGGGATGCCGGGGCCCTCGTCCTCGACCTCCAGCAGCAGGGCCCCGGGCCCCTCGTCGGGTCGGGCCCGGACCGTCACGGTGCCGCCGGGCGGGGAGTGCTTGCAGGCGTTGTCGACCAGGTTGGCCACCACCTGGTGCAGCCGTTCGGTGTCGGCGACGCCGGTCAGCCCGGCCGGGCTGACCTCCAGGGCGAGCCGGACGTCGCCGCGCCGGGAGAAGGCCCCGCCGGCCGTGGCGCCGTCCACGGTGACCCCGCGCAGCACGCCGTCCAGGAACTCGCGCACCTCGAACGGGCGCGCGTCCAGGTCGACCACGCCGTCGTCGATCTTGGAGAGGTCGAGCAGGTGGGTGACCAGCCGGCCGAGCCGCTCGGTCTGCTCCAGCGCGGCACCCAGGGTCGCCGGGTTGGGCTGGACGACGCCGTCGACCACGTTCTCCAGCACGGCCCGCAGCGCGGCGATCGGCGTGCGCAGCTCGTGCGAGACGTTGGCGACCAGCTCGCGCCGGTGCCGGTCGGCGGCCTCCAGGTCGGACGCCATCTGGTTGAAGGTCGCGGCGAGCTCGCCGATCTCGTCGCGCGAGTTCACCTCGACCCGGCGGCTGTAGTCGCCGGAGGCCATCGCGCGGGCGGCGGCGGTCATGTCGCGCAGCGGGGCGGTCAGCCCGTGCGCGAGGAACTGCATGAAGAGCAGCGAGGCGATCATCGAGAAGATCATGATGATCCGGATCTGGGTCTCGGACCGGATCGCCACGACCACCATGCCGGTGGCCAGGAAGACCGAGACGATCACCAGGAGGGCGAGTTTGCCCTTGATGGAGCGGACCGGGTCGAGCGGCCGGATGTCGGCCCAGACCCGTTTCGCGGCGCGGGCGGCCAGGGTGGGCGGCCGACTGCCGTCGATGTCCCCGTTGCGTTGCTGTGGAAAGGTCATTGGTCCCCTGTGGTCCCCCGCGTGGGTCCGCCGCACGGCGGTTCGGGACAACGGGCCCCCCGGCGGCCCGGTGTCCGAGGGTGGTGCCGCTACGAGAGCGGGGCCTCCAGCGCGTACCCGACACCGTGCACGGTGCGGATCCAGCTGGCGCCGATCTTGCGGCGCAGTGCCTTGACGTGGCTGTCGACGGTGCGGGTGCCGGACGCGTCCGTCCAGTCCCAGACCTCGGCCAGCAGCTGCTCACGGGTGAGCACGGCGCGCGGCTGGGCGGCCAGGCAGGCGAGCAGGTCGAACTCGGTCGGCGTCAGGTGGACGTCGCCCGAGGCCAGCCGGACCCGGCGCTGCACATGGTCGATCTCCAGCTCGCCGAAGCGCAGGCTGCCCAGCGCGGGCGTCCGGGCGGCCTGCTGGGCGCGCTCGACGCGGCGCAGCAGCACGTTGACCCGGGCGGCCAGTTCGCGCATGGAGAAGGGCTTGGTCATGTAGTCGTCGGCGCCGACGCCGAGGCCGACCAGCAGGTCCGTCTCGTCGTCCCGCGCGGTGAGCATCAGGACCGGCACCGGGCGCTGGGCCTGGATCCGGCGGCACACCTCGAGGCCGTCGAAGCCGGGCAGCATGATGTCGAGGACGACGAGGTCCGGCTGCCAGGTGTGGAAGCCGTCGACGGCGCCGGGGCCGTCGTGGGCCACCGCCACCTTGAAGCCCTCCGCGCCCAACCGGGCCGCGATCGACTCGGCGATCGTGGGCTCGTCCTCCACCACCAGCACTCTGCGCTGGCTGCTCACCGTGCCGCCGGTGTTCTGGTTGTCCTGCTGAATTTCTGTCACGGTCACGCCACCGCCCCCAGGGCTGCGGGCCGGCCACCTGTGGGGATGGCGAAGGCTCCGCTTCGTAGTCTTGTTCCGTCGTGGACTGTGCCGGGTCCGCCGTCCCGTCGCGTGCGCGGGTGACGGCGAGGGCGTGGGCCGCTCTCCGTCTCCCGTGCACCTCGCAGCGTACGGACCGCAGGTGATTCCCGGCAGGTGGACCGGACATTTCCGGCCCGCGGGCCGGTCCTTCGGACCGGCTTTCGGGCCCACCGGGAAGTGGGCACGGGCCGATACCTTACCCGGCGTTTTTTCACTCTGTAACGGTACGTATGCACATGAGTTGACGCCAAGCCGCCGGTCAGGGCGGAAAGCGGCCCCGAGCGGGGCGGAAGGTCTGGACCAATGCGGGCCCGCGCGGACCCCGGATCCTCACGGCTTTCTCCCAGCGGACTCCCAGGCACCGGACGTACCGTGGCCACGACAAATTCGTGGGGGTGGGATTTCCGGTACGCGCCGGTACGTTGGACACGCGCGGGTGACGGCTGCGGGCGTTGGAGCGGAGGCGGCATGACGGAGCGGCAGGTGCCCGCCGGGTGCGGCGGGCCGCCGTACGGGATGCTCCGGGCCGGTCTGCGGACCGGCGCGGTCGACTGGATCCTGGCCCGGGTGCCGACCCTGCGGCGCAATCCCTTCGCCCTCGGCTACCTCGCCGTGGTCGGCGCCACCACCACCTTCGCCGGGCTGGCCGACCCGGAGCTCGTGCTCCGGCTCCAGGAGGCCTCCAGTTCGGACGGGCACAACCTGTTGCAGCACCCGCTGCGCGCGCTGCTGTTCAGCGGCTTCTGGGTGGCCGGGCCGGTCTGGATGCCCTACCTCTGGGCCTTCGCCTTCACCGTCGCGCCGCTGGAGCGCCGGGTCGGCCCCGGCCGGGCGGCCGTGGTCTTCGCGGCCGGGCACGTCGCCGCCACCCTGCTCTCCCAGGGCGTGGTCGTCGTCGGGGTGGAGACCGGGCGGCTGGAGCCGGCTGCCATGGACCACCTCGACATCGGGGTCAGCTACGGCGTGCTCGCCAGCCTCGGCGCGCTGGCCGGGCTGCTCCGGCCGGCGGGGCGGGCGGCCGTGCTGGCGCTGGCGGTGGCGCTGATCGCCGACCAGATCGCCGCCGACCGGGACCTCGTCACCGGGGTCGGCCATCCGGTGGCGCTGCTGGCCGGGGTGGCGCTGTGGCGGTGGCTGCGCCGCTGGGACGGCCACCGGCCGCGCCGTGCCCGGTTCGGGGTGCCCGCCGAACTGTCCCGGCCGGCGTCCGCGGCCCGCGGGGCCGTGGTGTCGGGCCGCTCCTGAGCCCGTGCGGCGCGGATGCCCCCGGGCCTGCGCGCCGGGGGCGCGTGCTGGGGTCCGTCCGGTGGGACTGCTTCCCGGTTCGCGTACCGGGCCTTTTTGACAGGCCCGCGACGGCCCGCGGTGACCCCGTTGCGTTCGCTGACGGCGAACGCGCGACGGGGAACATCCGGCGGCCGCCAAGCCTTAGTCAGGTCGACTCAAGTTCGCTGACTGGGGAGAGATCATGGCATCGACGTCCGCACCGCTCACCCTGCCCGTGCTGCCGCTGGACGACGAGGTCGTCCTGCCGGGCATGGTCGTCCCGCTGGACCTGAAGGACGCCGAGGTCCGCGCCGCCGTCGAGGCCGCGCGCGCCGCGGCCACCGGCGGTGCCGGGAAGCCCCAGGTGCTGCTGGTCCCGAGGGTGGACGGCTCCTACGCGGCGGTCGGCACCCTCGCCACCGTCGAGCAGGTCGGCCGGCTGGCAGACGGCCCGGACGGGATCGGGCAGCCGGCGGCGCTGGTCCGCGCGGTGCGCCGGGTACGGATCGGCGTCGGCACCACCGGACCGGGCGCCGCGCTCTGGGTGGAGACCACGCCGTTCCGCGAGTCCTCCGTCGGCACCCCGGTGGCCGGCCGGGCCGCCGAGCTGGTCAAGGAGTACAAGTCGCTCTCCACCCAGTGGCTGCGCCGGCGCGGCGCCTGGCAGATCGTCGACCGGGTGGCCGCGATCGAGGGCGTCGGCGAGCTCGCCGACAACATCGGCTACGCGCCCTTCGCCACCGCCGAGCAGAAGCTCAAGGTGCTGCTGGAGGCCGACCAGGTCGCGCGACTGGAGTACGCGCTCGGACTGCTCCGCGACCACCTCGCCGAGGAGGAGGTCAACGACACCATCCGCAAGGACGTCGAGGAGGGCGTCGCCAAGCAGCAGAAGGAGTTCCTGCTCCGCCGCCAGCTGGAGGCCGTCCGCAAGGAGCTGGCCGAGCTGAACGGCGACCCGGCCGACGAGGAGGACGACTACCGCACCCGGGTCGAGGCCGCCGACCTCCCGGAGAAGGTCCGTGAGGCCGCCCTCAAGGAGGTCGACAAGCTGGAGCGGGCCAGCGACCAGTCGCCCGAGGGCTCCTGGATCCGCACCTGGCTGGACACCGTGCTGGAGCTGCCCTGGAACGAGCGCACCGAGGACAGCTACGACATCGCCGGCGCCCGCGCGGTGCTGGACGCCGACCACGCCGGCCTGGCCGACGTGAAGGACCGGATCGTCGAGTACCTGGCCGTCCGCAAGCGCCGGGCCGAGCAGGCGGCCGCAGGTCATGCGGCTGAGGGGCAGCAGGACGGACCGGGCGAGGCCGTTTCCCCGAAGGGCGGCGGACGGCGGGCGGGCGGCGCGGTGCTCGCGCTGGTCGGCCCGCCCGGTGTCGGCAAGACCTCGCTCGGCGAGTCGGTGGCCCGCGCCATGGGCCGCACCTTCGTCCGGGTCTCGCTCGGCGGCGTCCGGGACGAGGCGGAGATCCGCGGCCACCGGCGCACCTACGTCGGCGCACTGCCCGGCCGGCTGGTCCGGGCGCTCAAGGAGGCCGGCTCGATGAACCCGGTCGTCCTGCTCGACGAGATCGACAAGGTCGGCTCCGACTACCGGGGCGACCCGGCCGCCGCCCTGCTGGAGGTGCTCGACCCGGCGCAGAACCACACCTTCCGGGACCACTACCTGGAGGTCGAGCTGGACCTCTCCGACGTGGTCTTCCTCGCCACCGCCAATGTGCTGGAGTCCATCCCCGAGCCGCTGCTCGACCGGATGGAGCTGGTCCGCCTGGACGGCTACACCGAGGACGAGAAGGTCGTCATCGCCCGCGACCACCTGCTCCCGCGCCAGCTGGAGCGGGCCGGGCTCAAGGAGGAGGAGGTCGCGGTCGGCGAGCCGGCGCTGCGGAAGCTGGCGGGCGAGTACACCCGCGAGGCCGGCGTCCGGAACCTCGAACGGGCGATCGCCCGGGTGCTGCGCAAGATCGCCGCGCAGACCGAGCTGGGGGAGCGCGAGCTGCCCGCCGCGATCGGCGCGGAGGAGCTGCGCGCCCTGATCGGCCGGCCGCACCACGTGCCGGAGGCGGCCCAGGAGCCCGCCGAGCGCCGCACCGCGGTGCCCGGGGTGGCCACCGGGCTGGCGGTCACCGGGGCCGGCGGCGACGTCCTCTACATCGAGGCCTCGCTCGCCGACGCCGAGACCGGCGGCACCGGGCTGACCCTGACCGGCCAGCTGGGCGACGTCATGAAGGAGTCCGCGCACATCGCGCTCTCCTACCTGCGCTCGCGCGGGGCCGAGCTGGAGCTGCCGGTCACCTCGCTGCGGGACCGCGGAGTGCACCTGCACATCCCGGCCGGCGCCGTCCCCAAGGACGGTCCGAGCGCCGGCATCACCATGACCACCGCGCTGGCCTCGCTGCTCTCCGGGCGCAAGGTGCGCGCCGACGTGGCGATGACCGGTGAGGTGTCGCTGACCGGGCGGGTGCTGCCGATCGGCGGGGTGAAGCAGAAGCTGCTCGCCGCCGACCGGGCCGGGGTCACCACGGTGATCATCCCCCGGCGGAACGAGGCCGACCTGGACGACGTCCCGGCCGAGGTGCTGGCGCGGCTCACCGTGCACCCGGTGGCCGACGTCCGGGAGGTGCTGAGGCTGGCCCTGGAGCCGGCCGAGGTGCTGGCCGCCGTCGCCTGACCCGGTCCCGGCCCCGTCCGGCAGCCCTCGTACGGAGCCCGTCCCGCCCGGTCCGCCGGACGGGACGGGCTCCGTGCGCCGTGCCAGACTGCGAAGATGCCGTCCCTCACCCAGCGCGTCCTGGCCCGGGTACCGGGCCGGGTGCGTCCGGCCCTGGTCCGGCACCGGCGGCTGGTGAAGTTCCTGCTGGTCGGCAGCGGCTGCTTCACCCTGACCGTGCTGATCAACTACGCGCTGCGGTTCACCGTCATGCCGAGCAAGCCGGTGCTGGCGCTCACCGTGGCGACCGTGGTCGGCACCGTCGTCTCCTATCTGCTCAACCGGCGGTGGTCCTTCCGCTCCTCCTGGCGCCGGCGCGAACCACTGCTCTTCGTCCTGGTGAGCGCCGTCGCGGTCGCGGTCAACGACCTGCCGCTGATCGCCTCCCGCTACCTGCTGGACCTGCGCGAGCCCTGGGTCAGCCCGTTCACCCAGGAGCTGGCCGACTTCCTGAGCGGGATGGTGCTGGGCACCTTCGTGGCGATGCTGTTCCGCTTCTGGGCCATGCAGCGCTGGGTCTTCACCCGGGTGGAGGAGGCCGGGGCGGGAAGCCCCGCGAGCGTCCGGGCCCTAGGCTCGGAGGGGCAGTGAGCCGCGGCCGGAGCGGGTGAGGGTGATGCGTGAGACGGACGGCGCCCCGACCGGGCCCGCGAGCCAGCAGGGGATGCGCCGGGCCAATCTGGCGCTGGTGCTCGGTGTGATCGCGCGCGCCCCGCGTTCGCGCGCCGAGGTGGCCGCCGGGACGGGGCTGACCAGGGCCGCGGTCTCCTCGCTCGCCGAGGAGCTGATCGCGGCCGGACTGGTGGTCGAGGAGGGCCCGGCCGCGCCCAGCGGCAAGGTCGGCCGGCCCGGCACCGCGCTCGGGCTCAACCCGGACGGCCCCGGCGGCCTCGGCGCCGAGATCGGGGTGGAGCACCTGGGCGCCTGCGTGGTCGACCTGCGCGGCGAGGTCCGCGCCTGGCACCGCCAGGAGATCCGCAACCGGGGCCGGCGCCCCGCCGCCGTCATGGCCGACCTCGCCGAACTGGTCCGCCGGGCCGCCGCCGAGGCCGGTCCGCGCCCGGCCGGGCTGGCCCTGGCCGTGCCCGGACTGGTCGGGATCGACGGCGCACTGCTCCAGCGGGCCGCCAACCTGGGCTGGGAGGAGGTGCCGCTCGTCGCCGAGCTGCGGCTCGCGCTGCGCGCCGCCGGTGCCGGGGACCTGGCCGAGCTGCCGCTGCGGGCCGACAACGAGGCCAACCTCGGCGGGCTCGCCGAACTCTGGCTCGGTGGTGGACCGGCGCACTTCCTGCACGTCTCCGCCGAGGCCGGGATCGGCTCGGCGATCGTGGTCGAGGGCCGGCTGCTGCGCGGCGCGCACGGCTACGCGGGCGAGCTGGGGCACGTCCCGGTGCGTCCGGACGGTCCGCGCTGCGCCTGCGGGGCGCACGGCTGCCTGGAGCAGTACGCGGGGGAGTCGGCGGTGCTGCGCGCGGCCGGTCTGGAGGGCATCCGGGGCGACTGGGTGGCGCTGCTCGCCGAGCGGGCCGAGGCCGGGGACGCGGAGGTGCGGAAGGCGCTCGCCGGGGCCGGCGCCGCGCTGGGGATCGCCTCGGCGGGCGCGGTCAACCTGCTGGACCCGGCGGAGGTGGTGCTGGGCGGCGGCTACGCGCAGCTGGCCCCCTGGCTGCTGCCCGCGATGCGGGCCGAGCTGGCCGCCCGGGTGACCGTCCGCCCCTGGACGGACGAGCGGCTGACGGTCTCCCGGCTGGGCCGCCGCGGCCCCCTGCTGGGAGCCGCGGCGGGTGTGGTCCGGTCGGTGCTCGCCGACCCGGGCCGGCCGGAGGCCTGAGGTCCGGGGGCGGCGGGCGCCGGGACGGTCAGCCCTCGACCAGCTCGCGGCTGCGGTGCGAGGGCCGGCGCAGGACGGCGGCGAAGGTCACCGCGACCCCGACCAGGGCCCAGGCCAGCAGCACGAGCAGCGGCCGGGTCAGCGCGGTGCCGTCGAAGTAGGCGATGGAGCGGGTCGCGTCGGTGCCCGCGCCGTTCGGGAACCAGGCCCCGATCGCCCGCCAGAACGGCGGCATCAGCGGCGGCGGGAAGACGCCGCCCGCGCTGGGATTGCCGAGCACCACGAAGAGCAGCACCGCGACGCCGATGCCGATGATGTCGAACAGGCACTGCAGCGCCATGGTGAACGCGCCCACCGCGAAGACCACCAGCGCGCCGACGGCGGACATCGACCAGAACGGCCCCGGCAGCGCGTCCAGCACCGACTTGACGATGATCGCGCCGCCGATGCCGGCCGCGAGCGAGTAGAGCGCCAGCGTGCCGAGGCGGATCAGCGCCCGGTTGGCGTTGGCGGGCTTCGCCCCGGCGCTGACGCCGAGGATGGAGGCGACCAGGTAGCCGCCGACGCACCAGCCGATCACCAGGTAGAAGGAGGAGAGGCCGTTGGCGTCGCCCTTGGCGAGCGGCACCACGTCCTCGACCTTCACGGTGCGGCCCTGGGTCTTCTCCAGGCCGGTGACGATGCTCTCGGCGGCCCGGGCGGCGGACGGGCCGCGCGCGTTGGCGACCAGCAGCACGTCCTCGGTGGAGGCCGGGTCCACCACCAGCGCGGCGTAGACCTTCTGGTCCTTGATCTGCTCGGTGGCGGTCTCCGCGTCCGGCGCGGTGACGGCCTTCACGGCCTGGTCCGGGACCGATTCCAGGCCCTGGACGAACTTGGGGGCGACCTGCGGCGGGGCGACCACCGCGATCGAGAGCTCGTGCGGGGTGGGGTGGTGCAGGGCGCCCACGTACGAGGTGACGAAGCCGAGCTGGAGCAGCAGCACGCCGATGACCAGCAGCGCCGCACGCGGGGTGACCGCGCCCTTCAGCTCGGCGGCGAAGCCCTTCCTCGGTTCCGGGGCCGATGCCCGCGCCGGTTCCTGTGTGGGTTCCTGCCCTGCCTGTTGCCCGGGGGCGGAGGTCATGCACATCTCCTTGTGTATCGGGGGAAACCGGATACTTAATAGCATGAACTAGTTTCCTCTGCGTTTCTCCCGCGCCGCAGCGCCTCGGGCGGGCTGCGGGATACTGGCGCGGTGAAGGAGCCGAACGAGGAGCGCGACGAGCAGCCCCTGCTGGCCGTGGAGCGCGAGGTCGGGGTGCTGTTCCGGCGCGGCCGGGCCCGGGTGGCGGAGCTGTCCCGGCGGGTCCATCCGCAGCTGGAGGGCATGGCGTACAGCCTGCTGGGCCATGTCGAGCAGGCCGGGCCGGTGCGGGTGACCGATGTCGGGGTGCACTTCGCGGTCGGCAAGGCGACCATCAGCCGGCAGATCCGGGCGCTGGAGGAGCTGGGCCTGCTGGCCCGGGAGGCGGACCCGCTGGACCGCCGTTCGGCGCTGGTGTCGCTCACCGAGGAGGGCCGACGGCGGTTCCTGGCGGCCCGGGACGCCCGGATGGGCCGGGTGCGGGAGCTGATGGCCGACTGGTCGGAGGAGGACGTGGTCCGCTTCGCCGAGCTGCTGCACCGCTTCAACGACGTGGTGGGCGAGGCGGCCGTGCCGAGCGCCTGAGTGTCTGAGTGTCTGAGTGTCTGAGTGCCGGAGCGTCTGAGTGCCGGAGCGTCTGATGCGCTCTGTCGGGAGCCCGGGCCGAGGGTCGGTCCGGGCTTTACTTGTTCTTGAAGAATGTTGCCCAAGTCAACCATCTCGGCCTATGGTTGCGTCAGGCAACTATCCCGAAGGACCTTGATGACTGCCACCACCACCCCGACTGCCTCGACCGGAGCCGCCGCCGCCACCGACCAACCGATGACGCACCGGCAGGTGATGGAGGCGCTCTCCGGCCTGCTGCTCGGCCTCTTCGTCGCCGTGCTCTCGTCGACCGTCGTCTCCAACGCGCTGCCCCGGATCCTCACCGACCTGCACGGCGGCCAGTCCGCCTACACCTGGGTGATCACCGCGACCCTGCTCACCCTCACCGCCTCCACCCCGATCTGGGGCAAGCTCTCCGACCTCGCCAGCAAGAAGCTGCTGCTGCAGATCGCGCTGGTCATCTACATCGCCTCCTCCGCGCTGGCCGGCTTCTCCCAGAACACCGGCCAGCTGATCGCCTGCCGCGCCCTCCAGGGCATCGGCGCCGGCGGCGTCACCGCGCTCGCCCAGATCTGCCTGGCCGCGATGGTCCCGCCGCGCGAGCGCGGCCGGTACAGCGGCTACTTCGGCGCCGTCTTCGCCCTCGCCACCATCGGCGGCCCGCTGATCGGCGGCGTCATCGTGGACACCTCCTGGCTCGGCTGGCGCTGGTGCTTCTACGTCGGCATCCCGTTCGCGCTGGCCGCCATCCTGGTGCTGCAGCGGACCCTGAAGCTGCCGGTGGTCCGGCGCAAGGTGCGGATCGACTACCTGGGCGCGCTGGTGATCACCGGCGCGGTCAGCCTGCTGATGATCTGGATCACCCTGGCCGGCAAGAACTACGCCTGGCTCTCCTGGCAGACCGCGGCCATGGTCGGCGGCGGACTGCTGCTCGGCGCCCTCGCCGTCCTGGTCGAGCGCCGCGCCGCCGAGCCGATCATCCCGCCGCACCTGTTCCGGCACCGGACGGTCACCCTGTCCGCGCTGGCCAGCGTCCTGGTCGGGATCGGGATGTACGGCGCCACCACGTTCCTCAGCCAGTACTTCCAGCTCGCCCGGGACAAGTCCCCGACCGTGGCCGGCCTGATGACCCTGCCGATGATCCTCGGCCTGGCCGTCTCCTCCACCGTGGCCGGCCGGCTGATCACCAAGTACGGCCGCTGGAAGGCCTACCTGGTCGCCGGCACCCTGCTGCTCGCCGTCGGCTTCGCCCTGCTCGGCACCGCCCGGGCCGACACGGCCTACGGCCTGCTCTCCGTCTACATGGCGATCACCGGCGTCGGCCTCGGCCTCACCATGCAGAACCTCGTCCTCGCCGTGCAGAACACCGTGCCGCGCGCCGAGCTCGGCGCGGCCAGCTCGGTGGTCACCTTCTTCCGCACCATGGGCGGCGCGATGGGCGTCTCCGCGCTCGGCGCGCTGATGAACAACCGGGTCGGCCACTACCTCGCCGAGAACCTGGCCGCCGCGCACGTCCCGGCCTCCGGCGGCGCGCTCGGCGGCGGCATCCCGGACCTGGACAAGCTGCCCGCGCCGCTGGTGCCGCTGGTCACCGACGCCTTCGGGCACGGGGTCGGGGTGGTGTTCCTGGTCGCGGCACCGTTCGCGCTGCTGGCCTTCGTCACGGTGCTGTTCGTCCGGGAGACGGTGCTGCGCACCGCGCAGGACTGATCCCCTGGTCCGGGCGTCCTGGTCCGGGAGTCCTGATCCGGGTACGGGAACGGCCGGAGGGCCGGGAGTGGTGATCCACTCCCGGCCCTCCGGCCGTTCGGTGCGGGGCCGCGCGGCTACGGCGCGGCGGGGCTACTTGCCCGCGATCAGCGACAGCCCGTAGAGGACGGCCGCGCCGCAGACGGCGAAGCAGGTGTAGGCGCCGGCCAGGGCCAGCCGGCCGCCGTTCGCCGGGGCGCCCGGTCCGGCCGCCTCGCGCTGCGCGGTGAGCGAGGCCTCGCGGCGGGAGAGGGCCAGGATGCCGAGTGCGAAGACGGCGACGACGGCGACGGTGATGCCGAAGCTGACACCTGCGGTCTGGGCCAGGGCGTTCCACTTGATGTGCATGGTGTTTCGAGCTCCTCAGCCGGCGGCGGTCAGGCCGCGACCGTGGTCGAGGCGGGGGTCGGGGTGGCGGGCGCGGCCGGGCCGACCTCGACCGGGGTGACGTCGGTGACGTCGGTGACGTCGTCGGCGGTGACGTTGTCCGCCCCGACCGGCTGGCGGCGGGAGATGACCCACATCGCGCCCGAGCCGGCCACCAGCGCGACGCCGACCAGCGCCACGCCCCAGTTGCCCTGCTCGGCGAGGAAGGCCGCGAGTCCGCCCACGGTGGCGGCGGCGGGCAGGGTCAGGCCCCAGGTGTAGACCATGCGGCGGACCATGCCCCAGCGCAGCTCGGCCTTCGGGCCGCCGAGGCCGGCGCCCATGATGCCGCCGGAGCAGACCTGGGTGGTGGAGAGGCCGAAGCCCATGTGCGAGGAGGTCAGGATGACCGTCGCGGCGGCCGACTCGGAGGCGAAGCCCTGGCGCGGGGTGATGTCCGCGAGGCCCTTGCCCATCGAGCGGATGATCCGCCAGCCGCCCATGTAGGTGCCGACCGCGATCGCGGCGCCGGCCGAGACGATGACCCAGGTGGGGGGCAGCGCGCCCTTCGGCAGGGCGCCGACCGAGACCAGGGTCAGGGTGATGATGCCCATCGTCTTCTGCGCGTCGTTGGTGCCGTGCGCCAGCGAGATCAGCGAGGAGGAGAAGATCTGGCCGGTGCGGAAGCCCTTGCCGACGGTCTCGTCCTTGCTCTTGCGGGTGATCGCGAAGGCGAGCTTGGTGGCGCCCCAGGCGGCCAGGCCGGCCACCAGTGGGGAGGCGACGGCCGGGATGAGGATCTTGCTGACGACGGTGTCGAAGTTGACACCGTTGGCGCCGACGCCGACCACGGTGGCGCCGATCAGGCCGCCGTAGAGCGCGTGCGAGGAACTCGACGGCAGACCGCGCAGCCAGGTCAGCAGGTTCCAGAGGATCGCGCCGGCCAGTGCGGCGAAGATGATCTCCGGATGGATGCCGGCCTTCTCGTTGACGATGCCGCCCGAGATGGTGGTGGCGACCTTCACGGAGAGGAACGCACCCGCGAAGTTGAGGACGGCCGCGATGGTGACCGCGACCTTCGGCCTGAGGGCTCCCGTGGCGATGGAGGTGGCCATCGCGTTGGCGGTGTCGTGGAACCCGTTGGTGAAGTCGAAGGCGAGCGCCGTGATGATCACAACGGCCACCAGGAACGAGATGTGTTCCATACCCAAACAATCGTCGTAGTTGTCGCACAGACGTTGGCGTTGTTCGCGACGGTAGGGATCCTGGATGAACGGAAGGTGAACAGGCATCGGAATCGTGGTTCCGATGGTGACTTGGGGGTGGCCGGGACCTTTCCAGGGGGTGCTGCCTACCGCGCTGAGCTGGACATTAGTGGAGATCTGCCCCGGTTCGCCCGTTTTGCTGAGAGCTGTCTCACACCGGGGTGAAAAATTCATCGAGCCGTACGGGTGCGGTCTGTTTCCGGCGAGTAACCCATGGCAGGATCTGCGGAGGTCCGGGGACCCCGGAGCGTGGGCTGACGGGGAGGACAGGACCTATGGGCGGCGGGGTACGACAAGCGGAACCGACGGACGGACGACGAGCGGGCAACCGCGCCGGCCGACCGGCCTGGGTGCGGGCCGCACTCCGCTGCGGGGCCGTCCTCGCGGCCGCCGCGCTCGCGCTGCCGCTGGCCGCCGGCGCGGCCTGGGCCGACCCGGCCCAGCCCACCCCTGGCGCCACCGCGCCCGGCGCGCCCGTGAACGACCCCAACGGTGACCCGCTCGCCGCCGCCAAGGCCACCCTCGGCCCGCTGCTGGAGCAGCTGCAGGCGCTGTACCAGGGCGCCGAGGCCGCCACCGAGCAGTACAACGCGGCCGTCGCCAAGGTCACCGAGCAGCAGGCCTCGCTCACCGAGCTCAAGTCCAAGCTGGAGCGCCAGGAGAAGCAGGTCGACGCCGGCACCGACATCGCCGCCCAGCTCGCCGCCGCCCAGTACCGCAACGGCGCCGCCTCCGCCTACGCCGAGCTGCTGCTCTCCAAGGACCCGTACGAGGCCGTCACCATCGCCGAGCTGCTCGCCACCGCCAGCCGCTCGCAGAACGAGTTCCTCGCCAAGCTGACCTCCGACCGCGACGCGCTGGGCGTGCTGCAGAAGCAGAACGAGGAGGCGCTCAGCACCTCGCAGACCCTGGTCACCCAGCAGGACGCCGCCAAGGCCAAGGTCGCCGCCGACCTCGCCGCCGTCGAGCAGCTGGTCTCCTCGCTCACCGGGGCGCAGCGCGCCGAACTGGAGCAGGTCGAGAAGGCCAAGGCCGACGAGGCCCAGCTCGCGCTCCTCGCCTCCGGGGTGCTCGGCCAGGGCGAGCGCACGCCGTCGCTGGCCGGGCGGGCCGCCGTCGCCTTCGCGCTCGCCCAGCTCGGCAAGCCGTACGTGTGGGGCGGCGCCGGTCCGGACGTCTTCGACTGCTCCGGGCTCACCTCGCAGGCGTGGCTGCACGCCGGCAAGCCGATCCCGCGCACCAGCCAGGAGCAGTGGGCGCAGCTCCAGCACGTCCCGCTCAACCAGCTGCGGCCCGGTGACCTCGTCATCTACTTCGCGGGCGCCACGCACGTCGCGATGTACATCGGCGGCGGGCTGGTCGTGCACGCGCCGCGGCCGGGTTCGTACGTCAAGGTCGGGCCGATCGGGGCCAACCCGGTCCTCGGCGCCGTGCGTCCTGACCCGGACGGCACCGCCGACGAGGCGGGCGGCTCCTGGAAGGTGCCGGAGCTGCCGGCCGGCTGGGACGCGGTCACCCCGATCGCGTCCAGCCCGCTGAACCAGCCGCCGGTCCCCGAGGGCACCGTGGTCCCGCCGGTCGTGCCCGCCCTCCCGGGCACCCCGACCGCGCCGGCCCCCACCGCCCCCGCGGCCCCGGGCACGCCCGACCCGACCAACCCGGGCAACCCGACCACCACGCCGTCGGGCACCCCCACGGACACGCCGACCTCGACGCCGACGGGGACGCCGACCGGCACTCCGACGGGGACGCCGACGGGTACCCCGACCGGGACGCCCACGGGGACGCCCACCGGCACTCCGACGGGTACCCCGACCGGCACTCCGACGGGGACGCCGACCGGCACGCCCACCGAGACCCCGACGGGCACCCCGACCTCGACCCCGACCGGCACCGGCTCGCCCACCGCCTCCGGCTCCGCCGCAGCGACGGCTTCCGGCACGGCGTCCGCGACGGCCTCCGGCACCAGCACGGGCACCCTCCCGCCGAACCAGCACTGACCCGGGAGCGGACCCCCGGGCCCGCTCAACCCACCCGCACGGCCCGAGGCCGGGCTTCGAGACCTCTCGAAGCCCGGCCTCACCGCTGCCCGGGGGCGTTGCCCCAGCCGCTCACCGACGCCGTTCCAAGCGGAGTAGGAAGTCGACGATGCGGACTTCCTACTCCCGGGGCACATCGTGAAAGCCGTCGGAAGGCTGCAACGGCCCTCACCGGGCTCCGGTGAGGGCCGTTGAGCAGCCCACCCAAGCCCCAGGCGTGGAGTGGGAAGTCGGACGGGCCGACTTCCTACTCCGTCGCCCAGAGGCTGACCGGCTCAGGGGCCAGCGTGTATCTGCGTGAGTTTGCTGTTCCTCATCCCGGTGGCCCCCTTGCGCGGCAAGGGCGCCACCGGAACACCACTGTCCGTGCGGGCTTCCCCATCGATGGGTCGAGTGTGGCTGCCCCTCGCCCCGTCCAGGCGAGGGCAGCTGCTCAAGTCGAAGGCCAGGCGGAGTGGAAAGTCGATGAGGCTGACTTTCCACTCCTGGGTCTTCCTCCGGTGGCTCCCTTGCTGCGTGCGAGAGAGCCACCGGAGCTGAGCCATCCCGCACCACTCGACCTCGTCCGGCTGCCCCTCGCTCGGGCCGAGCGAGGGGCAGTTACTCAGGTCGAAGGTCGGGTGGAGCAGGAAGTCGAGGAGGCCGACTTCCTGCTCCTGGTCACTGGGGTATGCGGGTGTGGGGTTGGTGGGCGGTCCAGGTGTGTTCGGTGGTGCCGTCGGGGAGGGTGTGGGGTTCCCAGTGTCCGTGGCGGGTGATCGGGGGTGGGGGC
>NZ_LGDO01000278.1:0-913 GCF_001279805.1 Streptomyces sp. XY431 | reverse complement strand
CCCGCTCGCACTCCGCCATCCGCCCCGCGAACACCTCCGACCCCGCCAACAACCCCACCGCCATACCCACCCACTGCGAACCCTGACCCGGGAACACCAACACCGAACGACCGGAGACCAACCCACCTCCGGACACCGCCGCACCCTGCGACAGCGCGGTCAGGTGCTCGGCGAGGTCCTCCTCCGTGCCCACCAGCACCGCGCGGTGTCCCAGCGCGCTGCGGCCCGTGGCCAGCGAGAAGGCCACGTCCGCGGCGCGGACACCCGACCCGTCCCCGATCCGGGCCGCCAGCGCTGCAGCCTGGGCGCCCAACGCCTCCGGAGTGCGCGCCGAGAGGAGCAGGGGGACGGCGGCAGGTGCGGTCTCCGGCGTCCCGGGCCCGTCGACGAGCGTGTCCGCGGGGGCTGTCGGGTCGGCCGGGGCCTGTTCGAGGATGACGTGGGCATTGGTGCCGCTGACGCCGAAGGAGGACACACCCGCCCGGCGCGGACGTCCCGTGTCGTCCCACGCACGGGCCTCCGTCAGCAGTCGCCCGGCTCCCGCCGACCAGTCCACCTCGGGCGTAGGGCCGTCCACGTGCAGCGTCTTGGGCATCACGCCGTGCCGCAGGGCGAGCACCGACTTGATGACCCCCGCCACACCGGCGGCAGCCGAGGTGTGGCCGATGTTGGACTTCAGCGAGCCGATCCACAACGGTCGTTCGGCGGGCCGGTCCTGACCGTACGTGGCCAGCAGCGCCTGGGCCTCGATCGGGTCGCCCAGCGTGGTACCGGTGCCGTGCGCCTCCACCACGTCCACCTCGGACGCGGACAGCCCCGCGTCCGCCAGCGCCGCCCGGATCACCCGCTGCTGCGACGGACCGTTCGGCGCCGTCAGGCCGTTGCTCGCACCGTCCTGGTTCACCGCCGAGCC
>NZ_LGDO01000277.1:0-918 GCF_001279805.1 Streptomyces sp. XY431 | reverse complement strand
AAAACAGGCACACCGAATAGACCCTGAGCCGGAACGTATCGAAAGAAATAACGACACGCCTCGGCCCGAAATGGGAAGAGGTGGTGTTTCAGAGGATTGGCCGCCCCGGGACCGTCCGCGCCGATGCGTGTCCGGTGCTCCCTGCCGAGCGACTACAGAACACTACGCCCGTTCGGAGGCAAAGGCAAACAGTCCGCCCGGACGATGCGGGTGCAGACGGCGCGGCCGGCCTTCACGTACTCGCCGTTGGGGTGATCGTTGCCGGTGACCCAGCGGCGGGCGGTGGCCTCGTCCCGGCCGCCGGTGCGGTGGCGGTCGAGGAGGCGGGCCTCGCGGACGGCGTCGTCGGCCTCGACGTACCAGAGCTCGCGCAGCAGCCGGCGGGCCTCCGGCCAGGGGTGGTCGGCGGAGGCGAGGTAGTTGCCCTCGGTCACGACCAGGCGGGCCCGCGGGTGGACGACGTGGCGGGCGGCCACCGGTTCGTCGAGGTCCCGGTCGAAGTCGGGGACGTAGATGTCCTGGAACCGCTCGGTGGCGACCCGGCGCAGCAGGGCGACGTAGCCGTGCGTGTCGAAGGTGGCGGGTGCGCCCTTGCGGTGGCCGAGGCCGAGGCGGTCGAGCTGGGCGGCGGAGAGGTGGAAGCCGTCGAGGGGGAGGTAGGCGGCGCTGCCCTGGCCCTCCCGGCGCTCGACCTCGGCGACGAGGTGCCGGGCCAGGGTGGACTTGCCGGCGGCGGGCGGTCCGGCGAGGCCGAGGATGGTGCGGGCCTCGCTTCCGGGGCCTCGCAGCAGGCCGAGGGCGAGGGCCGTCAGGCTGTCGGCGCCGGGGGTGCCCCCCGTGCGGTCCCCGGTGGTGCGGTCCGCGTTCATGGGCGAACCCTACTCAGCGGCCGACCCCCCGCGGCCGACCCCCCGCGGC
>NZ_LGDO01000276.1:0-584 GCF_001279805.1 Streptomyces sp. XY431 | reverse complement strand
CGCGGACGCCTTCGGTGCCGGTGTTCTCGGCGGCCTGGGTGACGGGGCCGGTGAGGACGGGGTGCGGGCTGGTCTCGACGAAGACGCGGTGGCCGGTGGCCAGGAGGGTGGTGAGGGCGGTGTCGAAGCGGACGGTTTCGCGCAGGTTGGTGAACCAGTAGGCGGCGTCCATCGTCGCGGTGTCGATGGCCTCACCCGTGACCGTCGAGATCAGAGGGGTGTGGCCGGTGCGCGGCTCGACCGGGGCGAGGAGTTCGAGGAGTTCCTCGCGCAGGTCCTCGACCTGCGGGGAGTGGGAGGCGTAGTCGACGGCGATCCGCCGCGCCTGGATGCCGTCGGCCTCGCAGCGTGCGGCGAGGGCGTCCAGCTCCTCGGGGGAGCCGGAGACGACGACCTGCTCGGGGCCGTTGACCACGGCGATCTGCAGACCTGCCGTGAGGTGTTCGCCGATGCGCTCCTGCGGAGCCAGGACGGAGAGCATGCCACCGCGCCCGGAGAGGCGGGTGATGGCGCGGCTGCGCAGGGCGACGATCCGTGCGGCGTCGTCGAGGGTGAGGGCGCCGGCGACGTGGGCGGCGGCGATC
>NZ_LGDO01000275.1:0-1438 GCF_001279805.1 Streptomyces sp. XY431 | reverse complement strand
CGCACTCCGCCATCTTCTCCGCGAAGACCGGCGAGAAGTCCAGGAGTTCACGCGCCATGCCGATCCACTGCGAACCCTGACCCGGGAACACGAACACCGTCCCGGTGGATCCGGCCCGGCCGGTGACGACTCCGGCGGAGCTGCCGGTGGAGACGAACTCCTGGAGCCGCTCGACCAGTTCGTCCCTACCAGCACCGACCACGACGGCCCGGTGGTCCAGCAGCGACCGACCGGCCGTGAGGGTGAACGCGACGTCGTGCAGGTCGAGTTCGGCCCCGTCGCTGACCCGCTCCAGCAGGCGCGCGGCCTGCTCGGTCAGCGCGGCCTCGGTCCGGGCGGACAGCGCCCACGGCACCGGACCGTCACCCTCGACCTCGTCGCCCACGACCTCGGGCGACTCCGCTGCGGCCTCCAGGACCACATGCGCGTTGAAGGAGGACACGGCGGAGCGGCGCGGGCGGTCGAGTTCGGGCCAGTCCTGCTGCTCGGTGAGCAGGCTGACGGCGCCGGACTCCCAGTCCACGTGGTGCGACGGGGTGTCGGCGTGCAGGGTGCGCGGCATCACGCCGTGCCGCATCGCCTCGACCATCTTGATCACGCCCGCGACACCCGCCGCCGCCTGGGTGTGCCCGATGTTGGACTTCACCGACCCGAGCCAGAGCGGGTGTTCGGCGTCGCGCTCCTGGCCGTAGGTGGCCAGCAGGGCCTGGGCCTCGATCGGGTCGCCGAGCGCGGTGCCGGTGCCGTGCGCCTCCACGAGGTCGACCTCGGCCGGGGTGAGCCGGGCGTTGGCGAGGGCATCGCGGATGACGCGCTGCTGGGAGGGGCCGTTGGGCGCGGTGAGGCCGTTGCTCGCGCCGTCCTGGTTGACCGCCGAACCGCGCACCACCGCCAGCACCCGGTGCCCCAGCCGCTCGGCGTCGGAGAGGCGTTCGACGACGAGCATGCCGACGCCCTCGGACCAGCCGGCGCCGTCGGCGTCGTCGGAGAAGGCCTTGCAGCGTCCGTCGGGCGACATGGCGCGCTGGCGGGAGAACTCCACGAAGGTGGTCGGCGTCGCCATGACGGTGACACCGCCGGCCAGTGCCAGCGAGCACTCGCCGTTGCGCAGGGCCTGGACCGCCAGGTGGAGCGTGACCAGCGAGGAGGAGCAGGCGGTGTCCACCGTCATCGCCGGGCCCTCCAGGCCCAGCAGGTAGGAGATCCGCCCGGACGCGACACCACCGCTGCTGCCGGTGATCAGCAGGCCCTCGACGTCCTCGGTCGCCTCCGACAGCCAGGTGCCGTAGTCGTGGTACATCAGGCCGGCGAAGACGCCGGTGCGGCTGCCGCGCAGGGTGGCGGGGTCGATGCCGGCGCGCTCCAGGGCCTCCCAGGAGGTTTCCAGCAGCAGGCGCTGCTGCGGGTCCATCGCGGTGGCCTCGCGCGGGCTGATGCC
>NZ_LGDO01000274.1:0-1029 GCF_001279805.1 Streptomyces sp. XY431 | reverse complement strand
GGGTGGGGGTGCCGTGGTCGGGGCCGGTGGGCGTGGGTGCCATGGCTCCATCCTAGCGCAGTAGCTTCCATGGAAGTTATATTGGCTTCCATGGAAGCCAGTTTTCGGTGGGTGCTGCTGACCGCCGTCGCGCCGGTGGCGTGGGGTGCGAACTACTACGTCACCCATGAGTTCCTCCCGGCGGACCGCCCGCTCTGGGGAGCCGCCCTGCGGGCCCTGCCGGCGGGACTGCTCCTGTTCGTGCTGCGCCCGCGCCGGCCGCGTGGAGCCTGGTGGTGGCGGACGGCCGTCCTCGGGCTGCTCAACACGGCGGGATTCTTCGTCCTGCTCTACATCGCCTCGCAGTCCCTGGCCACCAGTGTCGCCTCCACTGTGATGGCGGCCTCGCCGCTCGCGATGCTGCTCCTGGCCTGGGCGCTGACCGCCGCCCGCCCCGCCAGGGCGCACCTGCTGGGCGCCCTGGTCGGCCTGGCCGGGGTCGGGCTGATGCTGCTGACCAGGAGCGAACCGGTCAGCCTGCCGGGCCTGGCCGCCTCGGCGGCGGCGATGCTGGTCTCCTCGCTCGGCTACGTCCTGGCCGCCCGGTGGCGCGAAGGGGCGGACGTCCTCGCCACCACCGCCTGGCAGTTGCTGGCGGGCGGACTGGTCCTGCTGCCCCTGGCCGCGGTGTTCGAGGGCGCGCCCGTGGTGCCTGCCGGGCGCGAGCTGGCGGCCTTCGGCTACGTCGCGGTGGTGGCGACCGCGCTGGCCTTCGCCGCCTGGTTCGCGGGCCTGCGCCGGCTGCCGGCGGGGACGGTCGGGCTGCTGGGGCTGCTCAATCCGTTGACCGGTGTGCTGCTCGGCACCGTGGTGGCGGGCGAGCGGCTCGGCCCGCCGCAGTTCGCCGGGCTGGTGCTGGTGCTGGCGGGGGTCGCGCTCGGCCGCCCGCGTGGCGCTTCGGGGGCTGGTTCGCGTGGCGCTTCGGGGGCTGGTTCGAGGGGTGGTTCGGAGGACCGTTCGGGGGGTCGTTCGGGGGGTGGCCCGCTCGGC
>NZ_LGDO01000273.1:0-1041 GCF_001279805.1 Streptomyces sp. XY431 | reverse complement strand
GGTCGGAGGTCATCCCGGTGGACACCTGGCCCAGGTCGCTCCAGCCCCCGTGCCCGTCTCCGCCCTTGTTCAGGAACACCCGCACCGAACCGTTGTCGTCGAGAACGACGTAGTCCGCGCGGCCGTCGCCGTCGAAGTCCGCCCACCGCACCCGCCCCGCACCACCCGACTCCGTACCGGCGTGGCGTGTGGCCGCCGGGGCGGCCAGGCCGTCGGTGAAGGAGCGGTCCAGGGCCTGGTCGAAGGTCTGCGCCATCCGCTGGTAGCCGGAGTCGTTGGGGTGCAGTCCGTCGGCGAATTCGGCCGGCGTCAGCGCGGGCGCGGCGGTGTAGCGAACCTTGCGGCCCTGGGTCTGCTTCGTCTCGACGGCCCGGCTCAGCGCGGTGTTGTAGTCGGCCACCAGGGCGCTCAGGTTCGATGTGGTCGGAATCAGGCCCATCACGAGGACGCTGACACCGGGACGGGCGGCGAGGACACGGTCGATCAGTGCCGAGGTGCGGTCCGCCGCGTGGGCCTTGTCGCTGCCCCGGTCCAGGTCGTTGATGCCGATGTGCAGCAGGACGACGTCCGGCTGCGCGGCCTGGAGCCACCCGTCGACCCCGGCCGCGATGTCGTTGACCATGTACCCGCTGTGGCCCTCGTTGTCGGGGTCGGTGACCGCGCCGTTGTGGTTCGATCCCACAAGGTCGACGGTGTAGCGGTTCTGCTGGGCCACCAGGTCGCCGAGCAGGCCGCGATAGCCGGCGTCGGTGCTGCTCCGGTACCCGGCGGTGATCGAGTCACCGAGCGGCATCACCCGGAGCAGCGGGGCCGGCGCGGGTGCCGTGGCCGAGGCCGTGGGGGCGGTGGCCGCGATCGCCGCCACTGCGCTCGCAGCGGCCAGGGCGAGTCCGAGGGTGCGCTTCACAGGATTCCTTCTTCCTTGCTGGGGTTCGTGGCCGGGGTTCGTGGCCGGGGTTCGTGGTGCCGGTCGGTGGTGCGGGTGCGGGGTTCAGGCGCCGGCGGCGATCTGGCCGTAGTCGATCCAGCCGGGGTTGTTGC
>NZ_LGDO01000272.1:0-1066 GCF_001279805.1 Streptomyces sp. XY431 | reverse complement strand
CCCCAACAGACTCCCCCTGCCCCGTGAACAGGCGAGGAATGCGTTTTCCGGTAGGGGGGAAGCCGGGAGGGGGTTACGGAAAATACCGGTGAGTCGGGGGTCGTGCGGCTGCGGGTGACCCGGGCCCGGGGGCCTCGTTGGCACTCCCGACCGTGCCGTGCCGTCACCGGAGGGCCGATGCCCGACCAGCCGCCAGCGGCGACCACTGACGCCCTCACTGCCCGCTTCCTCGCCGGCGAGGCGCTGCGCGCCCTGGACCGTGGCCAGCGCGACGTCGCCCGCGCGCTCGCGGACGTTGTTCCGCCCCGAGGCGAAACCGCCCGTCCGCTGATCAACGCCCCTGGACAACCCGCCGCCCGCAGATCCTCCCAGGTTCAGCTCCGAGCCCTCACACCGGCCGCCGAGCCTGCCCGGTGCCACGGCTCGATGGCGCCCCAACGCTGCCGACAGCGGCCTCGTGGCGGCATGGCGTAACGACGTCATGACGTCACAAGGCCGTTTCGTCCCGGGTTCCGCCGGGCCGGGCGGTGGAGGCCCCGGCCGACGGGTGGCGGCCACCATCGGGGTGTGGCGGCCACCCGCCGACCGGGTTGCCAGCGCCCTGCCCGGCGGAACCCGGGTCAGTCGGTCGGCCGGTCCCGGGCGCGTTGGCGATAGGCCTTCTGCCGGCAGGCGTTCGAGCAGTAGCGCTGCGGTCGGCCGCCGGCCTTGCGCTGGGGCGGGACCGCGGCCCGCTGGCACTGCTCGCAGGTACTGAGCATGCTCTGCTCGATCGCGCGCAGAGCGGTCACCATGTCCGGCGGTAGGCCGTCGGCCAGGTCGTTGAGTTCTGCCAGGACCGTTGAGGCCGGGTGCCGCGCTCCGGCCACCGTCTGGCGGTACTCCCGGAGCAGCTCCCGGCGGGACCTGCCGAACTGCCGACGGACCTCGGCCTCCGACAGGCCCAGGAGGGCGAGTCCCTCGACCAAGACCGCCAGGGTGTTCTCCGCCTGGTCGCTGAGTTTCAGCGCGTTGGTGGTGGCGGTCGGGGCGGGGGGGGCCTCGGGGATGTGGCGGCGCGTCACTG
>NZ_LGDO01000271.1:0-1072 GCF_001279805.1 Streptomyces sp. XY431 | reverse complement strand
GAATCCTGGCGATGATCTCGTCGTCGGTCCAGGCCACAGAGTCGGTCACGACGCACACCGTAACGGACGCCAATGACAGACCCCCGCGCTCGCGGGGAGAACTCTCCGATCTCTGCGTCAGGCCTCGACGGCGACGGCTGACCCCCGCGGGTACGGGGAGGACGCGGGTCCGTGCGGAGCGGGATCACGAACTAGCGGCTGACCCCCGCCTCCGCGAGGAGGACGCCGACCGACCGAGGGGGACGCCATGACCGAACGGCTGACCCCCGCCTGCGCGGGGAGGACGCCTGGTCTGGTACGCGGCATACGGGTCGAACCGGCTGACCCCCGCGTTCGCAGGGAGGACCCGGACGACGTCGCCGGCGGATTGCAGGTGATCGGCCGACCCCCGCGCCTGCGGGGAGGACCGCCCGGCCGATCGTGCCAGGGACCGCGTCGGCGGCTGACCCCCGCGCCTGCGGGGAGGACCCTTCGCGACCTGCGGCGTTCTCGGGGCTTTGCCATTTCTTGACCAGTCGTCGAGGACCACATTCGAGCCGGCCTGTTGAGGTGTCAAAGAGCCGGGTTCATCGTGGCAGACATGGCCGACGCGGTGGGTCGGTTTGGTGGTCGGCAGGGTTTTCGGGAGGTCCGCGGTCGGTAGTGCGGCGTGGGTCTGCTCGGCTGGGGGGGGGGTGGAGCCGGTGGTGTTCTCGGCGGCCGGTTCGGTGGTTGAGGGGAGGCCGGTTGTCGGGTTCGGCGGCGGTGCGGGATGTGGTTGCCCTGTTCGAGGACGGGCTCGGCGGATGCGGCGTGCGAGAACACAGGTCACCGGGTGAACGTGCCGTCCTCGTCATCGGCGAGGCGCGGTCGAGCTTGCGAACACCGTCGGACTGTCCCTGCCGGCGCAGGGAGGAATCGATCACGGCGCGGGCCCGCTCCCACCCCGGCCGACCCCCCTGCGTGCGTGGGGAGGAGCCTTCATGGCCCGGACCGTCGTGCTTCTTTGTCCTTTGCCATCATGCTGTGGTGGCTCACGACATAGTGTTCTTCCTCGCGCCCGACGATGAGGCTGTCGCGGCGATGCGCGGGC